>JBGSTE010000717.1:0-8222 GCA_041736655.1 Phycisphaeraceae bacterium
GGTGAAGGTGTCCATCGGCGTGGGCCGGCTCGAACCGCGGCACTGCGCGACCGGCCGGCTGTTCGACAGCGTCGATGACCGCCACGCGCTGGGCGAGGTGATCGACCGCGTCAACGCCAAGTTCGGCAACCACAGCGTCTACCTCGGCGGGATGCACGACATCGCCGGCCGGGAGATGCACGACAAGATCGCCTTCGGCAGAATTCCCGACGAAGCGGCGATCCTTTCGCATCCTGATCCTGCTCCGGGATGCGTATCCCGCGTCAAGACGACGAACGCGGGGCATTCACACCCCAGCCGGGAGCCGATGCCGCGGTAAGCGTGCGGGAGTTGTTTGTTGTGCGGGGTTCAGGCGAATTGGTTGGTAATGACGACTTGGTTGAGGGGTAGTTGTCCGGGCTTGGGCCAGGGCTCCTGCGCGCGCTTGCCGATGGCGATGAGAAAGCCAATCGCGTGGTCTGGTGGAAGCTTGATCAGTTGAGCGACCGCCGCGGGGTCAAAGCCGACCATGGGGCACGAGTCCAGGCCCATGGCCTTGGCGGCGAGCATGAGTGTTTGGCCGGCGATGCCCAGGGATCGCATGGCCTCGTCGCGCTGCAATTGGTCCTTGCCTTCATAGAAGGGGACCATCATGTTGGCGAGGAAGTTGCCCACTTGCGGCGGGGCGTTCTTCCAGTATTGCAGCGGGTTGTTGGCGTAGGCCTTGAGGTCGGCGGTGAGGACGATCAGCAGCGACGCATCGGTGATGTGGGCCTGTCCCCAGGCGGCGGCCTTGATCTCTTCGCGCAGGGCCTTGTCTTTGACGACGACAAAGCGCCAGTTCTGCATGTTGAAGGAGGTGGGGGACTGGATCGCAGCGTCGAGGAGTTTGTGTTCTTCCTCGGCGGTGAGCTGGTGGCTGGGGTCAAAGTGCTTGATGGCGCGGCGCTGATAGATGGCGTCGAAAGTATCCATGAGGTTCTCGGGGTATGGTGATTCGCTTGGCAGGCGGGGGGAGTATAGGCGCTCGCACCGCGTCTGGCGTGCGGGGGCCTGCCGGTTAGCGTTTTACCCTCAAGCAGTTGGATTGAGTCACGCGTGTTTGGGGATCGGTCATGTGCAATGCAAGCCAGATCTAGGCCCGCGCACAGAAACTCTGCGCTGACTTTGTCTAAGAGCAAGTGCTCCAGGCTACTTGATGCCTTGCAGTTGCGGGGTATTGGTTGAGGCTTGAATCTCGGCGATGGTATCGCGGACGCACTTGGCCTTCCTGCGCATCAGGTGCCGGGGGAAGTCTTTTTCGTCGTTCTCGAAGTAGTCGGCGATCTTGGTCAGCTCGGGGATCGCTGCCTTGGCGTGGGTGCCGTAGGTCAGGAGGATCTTCATAATCTCGGGGGTCCGCTCCTCGCTGGCCCATTGATTCTGGTCTCGGGTGTACTGCACGCAGGCGCTGATGCCTTGCTCGATGTGGTGCCTGGACAGCACGCGCAGGCCCTCCAGGCGGATCGTGTCGGCGAACATTTCCCCGCTGGGTGCCGGTTCGATGATGGCCTGGTTGATGGCGGGCAGCAGCGGCTTGATCTGCTCATAGCTCAGATGCTGATAGACGCTGCTGACCATGCCGCGGGCCCAGCCGTCCTGATTCTGCAGGCCGGCGACCACGGCTTTCTGCAGTAAGTCCTGGTCCACGTCGGCCAGTGAATGCCTGAGCATCTTTCCAAACACGGCATGGCAAAGATAACGCTGCTCCATGGCACGCGGGTCTTCTGCTGTCGGCCCTTGCGCCAGTTGTTCCAGCAGGGTCGGCACCGAGGACATGGCGGGAGCACCGATATGTGCAAGCGCCTCGCCGGCCTTGATGCGCAGCCAGGGGTCTTGATGGGACAATGCCTTCTCCAGTTTTTCAACGGCTGGCGCGCCACGGCCGCCCAGGAAGATCAGGGCCTGGCAGGCGCCGTAACGCGATTCGAGGCTCGGAGAATCAAGCATCGTGAGGAGCGATGAAACCGGGGCGGCGTTTCGCCGTTGCAGCGCCATCGCGGCCCGCTCACGGACGATCGGCGACCAGCTTCCCAGGCGCTCTAGCAATTGGTCCTCGGTGAGTTGGTCGTAGGCGCTGTTACGGTCTTTGTTGCTCCAGCCTCGTCCATCTTCGATCAGCGACTTCGCGGCGGCGGGGTCCAGCTGCGGGGCGGTGTTGCGGCGCTTGCCGGTGAGATAGATCTTTTTCAGCGGCATCGCGTAGGCCAGCAGATAGACGCCGGTAGAGTCCCAGCCGCCGTAGCTGTCGTGCGTCGGTTCAGGCGGGCCTTGGTGGGGGAAGGTGCCATCCCAGCGGCGTGCGAGATCGAAATACCATGAGCCGAACTCGTTCATCCATGCGCCCGTGGCGTGCGGGCCTGACTGAGCGACGCCGGGCATGGCCCAGAGGATGTTGAAGAAATTACCTGTGTGCCCGCAGTCTCGCTCGGGCCCATGCGAGGCGATACTCATGCGCGAGAAAAACTCGGCGCCCTTCTCCTCATCGAGCAGGTTGAAGAGCACGGCGGCCATGCCGCACTTGCCGTTGTCCTCGTGGTTCTCGATCCACGGGAAGTGGTCGCCGTAAGGAATGGCGCCTTTGCCGATGTAGAAGCGCAGGAGCTTAGCGCTGCGGTCGATCGCGAGATCAACTGCGGGGTCGTCCACGCCCGCCTCACGTGCCAGGACGAGCGCGATGGTCAGCGGGATGCCCGGGGAGTTCATCATGCCGTAGCCGCCGAGCCGGCCATCGGGTATCGCAAACCCGTGGCCCCACGAACCGACCACACTCTGTCCCTTGGCGGCTTCCAGGGCCAGACGCTCAAGCCCGGGCATGACGGACTGGTCGCCGGTCGCCAGCACATACTCCGAGAGCATCAGCATGACGTAGCCGTAGTGCCAGGTCGAAGGGTTTGAGGATTTGTAGTCGGCGGCCCACAGGGCTTCTCGCTTAAGTAGCGGAAGGAAGTCTCTCTCGCCACTAGCCAATAGCGCCAGCGCATTGAGGCTGCGAATGATGGGGTCCTGTTCGTGCGCGGACTTGGCGACCCGCTCGGCAAGTGCGTTGCATCCTTGAATGAGGATGCGTATTGACTTGGGACAGTTATAGGGGGCGGTGTCGCTGTAGGTGCCAAGCACAGCGAGCTTGATCTGAACGTCCTGCACCTGGCCCGCGCGCCAGCGGGTCAGGCTGAGTTTGCCCTTGCCCGCGTTAGACTCCGCGAGGGTCAGCGCCTTGCCAAACTCTGTGCGCGGATCGTAAGAAAACGGTTTACCGCCAACGCCAAGGATCACATCGCCCACGGCGAGCACGCCATCGGCTGGCGAACCCTGATCCACCCGGGTGATCCGGATCTGGCGGGCGTCGGAAGTGACCAGCGTGTCGGAGAACATCCAGCCGCGGGCACCGGTAGCGCCAAGGTTCCAGTCGTGCGAGAAACCCTCCGGGATGGATTGTCCCTTGGTGAAGTCGGGGTTGTCTTGCTCATTCAAACTTGCTCCGCAGTCGCCCGCAGAAAGGGCCAACAGCAAAGAAGCCACGAAGAGCGTCAGGGACTTAAGCATGAAGGATCGGATCATGAATGACTTCCATTTAGACTGATACCGAAAAGCCTTGTCATCATATCAGCCATGAAGACTCTAGATTGACCCGCACCGGCACTTGTCATTACATCGATGATGATGCGAACTTGCAGAAGGTCGCCTCTGCGAACCGGGCCGAACAAGTACCGGGTTGACATCGAATCGCCTGACAGAGACTTGAACCCGTGCGGCGACATACGCCGCGGGAAAGGGCCTATTCAAGACACTTACAAACACGGAATACGACTTGTGGCACGAGGCGGGTTGCCAGGCCCTGCATGCTGTGCGCGACACGCTACAATTCCCCGCCTATGGAAGCAGGCATTGTTGGTTTACCGAACGTTGGCAAGTCCACGCTGTTTAACGCGCTGACACAGAGTCAGGGCGCGGAGGCGGCGAATTATCCGTTCTGCACCATCGAGCCCAACGTCGGGGTGGTGGCGGTGCCGGACCCGCGGCTGGAGCAGATCACGCGGTACATCCCGCCGCAGAAGGTGATCCCGGCGGTGCTTCGGCTGGTCGACATCGCGGGCATCGTCAAGGGCGCCAGCGAGGGGGAGGGACTGGGCAACAAGTTCCTGACGCACATCAAGAACGTCGATGCGATCCTGCACGTCGTCCGCTGCTTCATCGACGACGACGTCACCCACGTGGCCGGCGGCGTGGACCCGATCCGCGATATCGAGGTGATCGACACGGAGCTGATGCTCAGCGACATGCAGACCATCGAGAGTGCATTGCCCAAGGCGGCGCGCTCGGCCAAGAGCGGGGACAAGGACGCGAAGCTGCGGGTGGCGCTCTTGGAGAAGGCTCAGCAACTTTTGGGCGAAGGTAAGCCGCTGCGGCAACTGGGTCTGACGCCGGACGAGGCCAAGTCGCTTAAGAGTTTTGGGTTTATCACGGCTAAAGAAGTGCTGTACGTGGCGAACGTGGCCGAGAGCGATGTGCACGGGCAAGGGGAGCTGGTGACGCGGGTACGTCAGCGCGCTGAAGCAGAGGGCGGGGCGGTGGTGCCGGTGTGCGCCAAGCTCGAGAGCGAGTTGTCCGAGCTTGACGAGGCGGACCGCAAGGAGATGCTCGAGGCGGTGGGGCTGGGTGAGCCGGCGCTGGCAACGCTGGCGCGGGCGGCGTACTCGCTGCTGGGATTGCAAAGCTACTTCACCGCTGGGGAAAAGGAAGTGCGGGCCTGGACGATCCCGGTTGGTGCCACGGCCCCGCAGGCGGCGGGCGTCATCCACACGGACTTTGAGAAGAAGTTCATCCGCGCGGAGGTGTACACCCTGCCGGTGCTCGAGCAGTTTAAGACGGAAAAGGCCATTCGCGACGCGGGCAAGCTGCGCGTGGAAGGCAAGGAGTATGTGATCAGTGACGGGGATATCTGCCACTTCCTGACCGGGGCGTGAGCCCTGCTTCCAGATTAGGAGAGCAACATGCGGGTTCGATTCAGGGTATTCCGAGGTCGTTGGGAAAGTTGGGAAAGACTGTTTGGTGATGCCGCGGATTTCGCAAGCAAGGTGGGGCCCGATCGCCTGATATCAATCTCGCAATCGGAAGACGACAATGAGGGCGTTGTCACGGTTTGGTACTGGTCCGAGGATTGATCGGCCCACACCTTCGGGACGCAGTACGGCACCCGTCTACTTGGCGTGCTTTTGATACGCCCGCAGCATGAGCAGGGCGCAGGTAAGCAAAACAAGACCGATCGCGTAAGAAACGCCGGCATACAGCGCGGCCTCTTTGGCCATCGCGCGGTTTTCTTCAAAGCTGACATCGGCAAGGATGCCAAACGAGGCTAAGCCGGCCGCAGCGCTCATCAGCAGCGCAAAGCCAAGGCTCGGCAAGGTGAGCACAAAGAGGGTGATCGTCGCGGCGAGTTTGAACTTTCTGTTCATTTCATGTTCACGAATGCGTTAACGAAGACACGAATATTGGATATCGTACGAAGCGACGCGGCTTGCCGCGTCACGCGACCTAGTTACGTCACTACTTGGTGGCGGACTCCATGACTTGCAACGGCTCGCGGCCGCGCTTAGCGCGCAGCCAGTTGATCGGGCGGTGGACCCATGGCTTACTCACCAGCCAGCGTTCGAGTCGGTACTTGCCGGGCAGGTCGATGAGCAGGAAGCCCGCGAAGAGGGTCAGCAGGCCCTGGCCGGGCAGAAGGAGCATGGCCAGGCCCGCGAGGAGGAGGACTGCGGCGAGCAGGTTGCGGGCGATCATGACCGTCAGGCGCAGGGCGAGGTTGCTCTTGGCGAATCGGCTGGGCGGCCGTCGGCGGTGCGCGAAATAGTCGGCGGGGATCCGGCTGACGATGAAGGGCATGGCGAGCAGGCTGACGATGAAGAAGATGGCTGAGCCGATGGCGATCAGGCTGACGAATGCGGGATGGTCTTTGAACCAGTCAAGCATGGGACACGTTAAGGACGGCGGCGTGACGCAGATTCGCGGCGTCATGTCACCCCTCGTAAGTTACCATGTCGGCATGAAGATCAGCATCGTCGGCATCGGCAAGGTCGGGGCGGCGGTCGGCCACGCGCTGACGATCAAGGAGATGTGCAAGGAACTGGTGCTGGTCAACCGCACACGCAAGACCGCCGAGGCAGAGGCGATGGACCTGTCGCACGCCTCGGCCTTTGGCAACTCGATGATGGAGATCTCGGCCGGGGACCTCAGCGATGTCGCGGGCTCGAAGATCGTCGTGCTCAGCGCCTCGGTCCCGGCGGTCCTGCACGCGAACTGGACACGCACGGAACTGGCAATCCAGAACTGGCGGATGTACGGCGAACTCCTGCCGAAGCTCGTGAAGGTCGCGCCCGATGCGATCTACATCGTCGTCGCCAACCCCGTCGATGTCATCACGTACCACACCCTCAAAGTCACAGGACTTGATCCCGCACGCGTCATCGGCACCGGCACGCTTGTGGACTCGGCCCGCTACCGCAAACTCATCGCCCGCGAGACCGGCGTCCACCCCATGGACATCCGCGCCTACATCATCGGCGAGCACGGCGACAGCCAGGTCCTCTGCAACTCCATCGCATCGATCGGCGGCGAAACCCCCGCCAGCGAGTTCTCCAACTGGGACCTCTTCGCCGAGGCCACGCAGTCGGCCTACGACATCTTCCAGACCCGCGGCTACACGAACTACGGCGTGGCGATGGCTGTCACGCTGCTGGTCCAGTCCATCGCCCAGGACGCCTGCCACACCCTGCCGGTGTCGACGCTGATCGACGGCGCGTATGGCGTGAGCGACGTGTGCCTGTCGCTGCCGTGCGTGGTGGGCGAACACGGCATCCACCGCGTCATCCACCCGGCGATCAACGAAACAGAAGCGGAGCTGTTCCGCCAGTCCGCCGACGCCGTCAAAAACGTAATCCAAGTTTGTGAATCCCAGTAAGTGCGCAAACACACGAGCCACCCGCGACGCACAACCCTGGAACCCGGAGTACGCCCAATGCCAAAACAACAACGAAAGACGAACCGAAAAATCACTCCAATCCGCTTGACTTTAATCACAGCCGCTGCAGCCGGTGGTTAGCGGGCACTGGACTGCGTCAGATACTCGTAGACCATTGTGTTGGGTTCTTGGCCAGACCAATGTTCGTCACCACCGTCGCGAAGATATATGAGATCGTCAGGTGGAGCCGGCAACTGACGAACTCGTTCCACGTCAACATCCCAACGAATAATGACGCGGGATTTCAATTCTTCGAAACTCCAGGGTTGGCCAGATTCCAGAATCTGCTGGTCGTATACTGGTTTTAGATCGTCCCACGATTGTGGCCACTGATCCTCGTTTTGCTCTAGGTAGTTGACGACCATACCGCCGACCCACCAGACCGCGTATGCATTGGGAACTGTCGTGTTCGCGTAACGATGTACCGAGTAGGCGAAATAGCCTGCTCCGCAGATCAAGACGACGACAATTAGGATTAAAAGATGGCGGAACTTCATTTGAGCCCGCTAACGTAAAAGGTTCAGTTGCCGGCCGCCCGCGGGAGCAGGCTCCAAACCGACAACAACATTCTACTCGCGGGCGTCGCCGATCAACTGCGGCCGGTGGTTAGGCACTCAGAAGACCGGAGAGTGTCCAAACCACAAGATATCGGCAAGGTTTTTAATGAACAACATCGTTGCGGCGACGACAGAAAAAATCATGAATACTCTAGCGACTATTCGTGATTCGCGGGAAAAGCAAAATGGCCACCACGCAAGTGCCGCAACCGTGATCGTCAATGGCAGGGCGATTTGATCTAGATGTCCACATCCACACATGAGTGCCGGTGGTGCAAACAGCGTTAGGAAAAGAGCAAAAGCTGACAGCACCCATTGCCAAGAAGTCCTTGGTCTTAACGTCGCTTCACTGTAGGGCAGGCCACATTCGGGACACTGTTGATCATCTAGGAGTTGATACCCACAGCGGCATTTAGCAACGGGCATGTTAGTAGGTGGTGGCGACATCGGCATAACGTAAAAGGCTCAGTTGCCGGCCGCCCGCGGAAGCGGACATCCAACCGACAACTCTATTCTCCATCGCGGGCGTCGCCGGTCAACTTGTATGTTGCATTCGCCCGCTTCGGATGAAGTTGGCATGCTATCCGAGGCCGTGGCGTTGGGTGAGCGTAGCGAGGCCAACGCCA
>JBGSTE010000720.1:0-12331 GCA_041736655.1 Phycisphaeraceae bacterium
GGCCGGCGCGGATTTAGCCGTGGTTTGATCGAAGGGGCCGCTCAGTTACACTTCTGCATAGCGGGTTTCGCAGTAGCTACAGCCGTGGTTTGATCGAAGGGGCCGCTCAGTTACACTCCTCGCCAATCGCTGCGCTGCTGGCGATTTGCCGTGGTTTGATCGAAGGGGCCGCTCAGTTACACTCTGGTTGCCCTAAATAATGGCTCAGGAAGGTTTTGCGGCGGTTTGGGTGCTCAAAAAAGAGTAAATTGCGATGGAGGCTGCTCCGTTTCGACACGTTTTTTCCCTTCAAAAACTTGCATCTTGCCGAACTGGCGCTCGGTCACCATAAGCAGGCGCACCTGCCCCTCTTTGGGCATGACTTTTTTAAGTACGCCACAGACCCGGTTCGCGAGGTCTATGCTGGCACAGTGCCTGCCATAGACCGAGTATTGTAACTGGGCGAAACCTTCAGTCAGTAGTTTTTTGCGAAAGCGCGTGTACGCCCGGCGTGCTTTGGATGAGTCCACAGGCAGATCAAACATCGCCATCAGCCACATCGCTTCATACCCCGAATACTCAGGAATAGCTCTCACCATCGTGCAGGCCCTCTGGAAGCAGCATCTCCTTGCGTTGATCCAGATAGACACCGGACAGTGAAGCGGCACAGCGAAACAGCCAGTCTGACACTGTGCGGGATTCGCCTTCATGTGCGATGCGAAAAGTCAGCACACCCGATACTGATGCCCGGCTTGATGCGCTCAGGTCTTGCTCATGCTGTGGGCAAAGCCTCTTCACGAGGCAATCGACGATCGGGCGAAAAGGCTCCATCAGGTCGTCCGCCAGGCACAACGGGTTGTTGCGTCCGTGGTGTTTGATCCCCAGAGTCGGGTGCAGTCCCGTCGCGGCAAGTGCGCGGGCCGCGCCAGCTCGGAGGATCGCGTAGCCGTAATTCAAGATCGCATTGGGCGCTGGCCCCTCTCTCCGTCTACGAAAGTCCCCGCCCATCAGCGCGGGCCAATACCGCTGAGCCGCCCATCCCTCAACGTTGGTCGGGTCTCCCGAGCGGACCTTGCGGGCAATCTCCATCAGGCCCGCATCGTTTCCACTGATCTTGAAGAGCAACGCACCTTGGGCGCGGACTTTGGCCTGCACGATCTGCTTCCAGAGCTGCTTGTTGCGGGGGGCCGGGGCATGAGCCTGCGCGATCAGTCGTTGGGTCTGAGCGTGGTGGCCGACTAGGGGAAGGAGCATCGCGGTGGGCTGGTGGTCCTTGTCGCAGACGATTACCGATCCCCCGTGCTGGGTGATCGCGTCGAGCACGGCCCGAGAGAGCGTGGCCTGTGGGCTGGAAAGGACGAGTGCCGCCAGGTCGCAAAGTGGTATTTCACCAAGGCGCTGCTTGTCCTCTTCGATGCAAAGCCGCTGGTTCTCAACTCGCAGGTAGACTCCGGGCCTGGCCACTTCCACGACTCGCTCATCCCCCGGCATCCTTGACTTCTCCCAGGTGCGTCACGGTGACTTTTCTGGGTTTTAAGTCGGTCCATTTCTTGGACGAGCTGATTCGGACACGTTCTTTTACTCTTTGTTCCGCAGGCCTGCCGTCGTTATGATCGATCAACTCGATATCACCGTCAGAGAGGTTAGCAACACGCAGCACGCGCCGCTTACCGGATTGATCTGCGATTTCAAGGTGATCGTGCTGAGTCAAGCTATACAATAGTTTCTGTTCCATTGGCGATTGAATGACCGGCTCGCCAGCCTGCTTCCTTCGCATCGCCTCGATCAACGACACCGTCGTCTCGTTCCAACGGCCCTTTTCATCCTGCGAGATGACCGTGTGATGATTTGAGCCGAGATTGACGTGTCTTTGGCTTGCGCCTTTGCCTACCGCAGTGGGCTTCGCGGATACGCTGACCCGGGCCTTGCGGATGCGGGTGGTTCGGCCGTTCTTGTCGGTGATAATTGGAAGGTTATTCGGATCCGCGAAGGCCTTGGCCGGATCGAGTTGGCCAATCGCCTTGAGTTTATTGCGTACTGCATGAGCGATGCGGGTATCAATGATCTTGTCTACTTCGCTAGCCTTTAGCGCGTGCAGTTCCCGACGGATTCGTCGAGTGCCGTGGATGTCATTGGAGTAGAGCGTGTCCTGATGCAGCTTGCCGCGCAGCTTTCGGTCAGGCCGATACGACACCACGATCTTGTCCACCGCGGCTTTGGCCTGCTCGTAAAAGTCTGCCCATGGGTGCGCCACATCAAGGAAGTTGCGCAGCAGGTGCCGCCGCTCAGCCCGTGCTGCGGCACTCATCAGCTTCTGGGTGTGCGATTGTTTGGTCAGCGCGACGACCAGGGCATCGATCGCGTGGTGGCGGTGATCGATCCGTTCTTTCTCGTTGCTCGGTCCGCCGGCGAGCGTATTGAGGCCCCAGAGCCCTCGCATCATGCTGGTCAATCCGCCGGTGACAACAAAGACCCGCATCTTCTCTGGCCCGTCGGCGTTCTCGGTTGAAAACAGACAACTCAGATAGCTCGTCGCCTCACGCGCCAGGTAACGGGTGTCGTTGAGGTGTCGGCTATGAAAGCCTTCGGGCACCGGCTCACTAAATCGCCGGCGCTTTGCTTCCCGCATTTTCCAGTCGCAGTTAAAGCGACCGATGCGATCCTTGATGAGGTCGAGGGTCTGCTGGTCATAACACTCGACAGGTGAGCGGCCGCCCTTGCGGGCGTTCTCATCGACATGACAAAGCGTCTTATTCATGAACGAGTCGTCCATCGACGCGCTCAGCGGCCAGATGTGCTCGACCTGAAAGCTTGGGTTCGAACCAAACAGGTCATTCATCTCGATCGGCTTGCCTGTGTAAGGGCAGAATCCGCGACACTCCCAATGGAGCAGTACCTTTTCAATGTCATGGTGTGAGGGGTGCTGGATACCGAACTCACCCGCCAATAGGGCTGCGGCTTTTTCACGTTGCCCCCGCCGCTCCGTGTTCTGCCGGCTGATCTCCCCGCGCATCTTGCGGCTGTTCTTCAATTCGCGCGCAAGCTCAATCCGGATCGTCCTTGGCTTGCCATACCTGCGGATGATCGCGTTGACAACCTTACGGACTTCGGTCATCCCGCGCATCACGGCGGGGTTACGGATGGCCGCAGCGCGTTCGTGGTGCTTAAGCCACTCTTGAACACAAGGGAGTGTTTCATAAGCCTGCGAGTTGCCCTCTAATGCTTCAGGGTAGCACTGCTTGCGTGCCGTGGCGTACTGAACCCCCTGCTCCATGATGGGCAGGAGCTTGTTGATGGCCTGAGAAGAGTGGGCCGCGCGGTCCTTTTCGAGCTTGATACCCGAGAGTGATTGCGCTACTTCATGAGGCAGGCCGTATGCTTTTTCGAGCCGCCGTGCGAGCGGGCCAACGTCACGGAATGATCGCAGGTCGGTGACCATGGCGTCACGCTGGCATTCGGTGAGTGCTTCGAATCGTTCGCCCAGAACCTTGCGCAGCCTGGCATCGGTGCGATGGCCGATGAGTTTTTCTTCAATCTCGGCAAGGTTGAAGGTCACATCCTTCGGCAGGTTCAGAACTTTCTTGGACTTGAGCGCGTTAAACGTGACATCGCCTTGGGTCAACTGTAAGTGTAAGACCTTGGCGCGTTCTTGATCGTCGAGCTTCCGCTTGGTCCCGTCTGCAAAGATTATCTGCAAGTCGTTGAGTTTCTGGATAGCACGAAATTTCTGGACGTTGCGCAGGGCAATCGGGGCGCGGGTCTTGCCGGTCAGTGTGCATTTGCCGCGCAGGTGTCGCTGTGAGCGAAGCGGCCTCTGATAAAAGATGGCTCTTTGGATCGAACGGTGTACTGATGGATCGGCTAGTTGCGGGTGATGCTTGGTTTGCTCGGACCAGATCGCCTCAAACTCATCCAGATACATCAAACGGCTGGTCCGCTTGCCCCGAAGTCGCTGCTCATCGGGATTCAGGGATGCAAGGTAGGCGCCGAGATAAGGTGGGTCGTGCTGCTTGACGAACTGCGACAGCTCCGCCATGTCCTGCTTGAACTGCGTTTCGTTCTTGTCCTCATCCTTTTCTGTCTTACGGTTAGAGAGAAAACCCCGGCGGTGAGCGAGGTGGTACAGAACCCGGCCAAGCTCATCTAGATCGATTCGCTCACCTACAGCCTTGGCACGCAACAAATACGGCAACTTGAGTTGTTGCTCGTGCATAGCGTTTGGGTAGCGACGATTCAGAATTGACTGATCAAGGTTGCGGAGATATTCGTGGATCGTCTCGGGGCTGTCGAGTTCCGCAGCAGGAAGAAGGTCGTGCTGTTGAAGGCGGGTCAGCAGCAGTTTGCGCCGTCGTTTACGGCGCCAAAGCTGCCGCCGCATCTGTCGGGCATCACGGCGGGGCTTAGCCGACGATTCTTCCCCGCCATAGCCCATCTTGCCCGGCTCAGCTACACCCGCCTCGAAACGGTGTACCCCCAGGTGCAGCACCGAATCGGTGTCCTGATCGGTGGTGGGCTCTTTGACGACGGCCCACCCGACAGATGCGGCACCGAGATCCAGTCCAAGCGTGTAGTCGAGCATGTACGTTTTCCGGAAAGGGGGTTTGCATGAGATTCAGACAGGCGTATACTAACGGCAGTGTAACTGAGCGGCTTCTTCACCTACCACGGTAAAGAATACCCTCGAAGGGCTCTGCCCCGGCTTGCCGGACGGCATCCGTCAACGCCTATCATATAGGCGTTTTTTATTTCCTGGCATCAGCTGTGTTCGCTCGGTGTCGGCCATGCGGGGAGGATAGCAAGCGGCCTGCGATGGTGTGGAGCCCCTCGGCCGGCGATCAGTAGTACGTGAAGCCGCCGGCACGGTTGAACTTAAAGACGATCGCAACGTGTGCGTCGGCGGAAAAGAGCCCCTCAGACCGGGCACCCCTCCAAGTAAGCTCGCCTATTGCGGGCGTTGTAACCGGCCCCGGCGGGAGGCTTGGGGGGTTCATTTCGAGCGAGAACGTGCCGGTAATTGCTGTGTCCTGGCTGATTCTCTGAAAAGTGTAGTTCGCGGCGTTTGCGTAGTCGGCCGAAGCGTCGTATTCGTAGTCGTCGTCAAAGGTCCACCGGCTACCCACGCTCGGCCTAAGCTCGAATGATGCGATGTACAGGTCTATGTCTGCCGTATAGCCCGTCGGGGTTTCGTTGTCGAAAAGCAACCGGATGCTTTCAGCGTCACCAAAGTACTCCGTGTCGTTATTGAAGAGGTAGCGGCCGGTAAAGATGACGTCGTTCGTCGCCAACGTCGTTTCGGTGGCGGCGGCCCACGCCGCCGCGATATCAGCGTCAAGCCCGGCGAGGGTTGCATTGGATTGGAATCCGGAGGTTTTGTATTTTCTTGTCGTGGAGCCGTCGGAGCCATCCCCCGACGCCTCTGCGAAGTGGATGATCCGGTTCAGACCGTTGTAGATTTCGTTGAACAGCCATGGGCCTAGATAGTCCCCGTCCTGGGCGATCCCATAGGCCTCAAGGATGTCGACGCTGATCGTCTGGTCGCTGGCCAGGACCCACGTGGTGCCGTTGTGCTCATAAACGCCATTAAACCCCTCCAGGTAGGCCCGCTGGCCGAGGGAGCCGGCGTCGCCCGTTGATGCGATCTCGCGCGGGTATCGCCGGGTGAAGCCGTCTGCGGGGATCCCCGCGTCTGTCCGCCACGCAGCCAGGTCGTAAATGAAGCTGTCAATCCCGCTGGCCGTGTCCGGGTTGTATGCCGCACCACTCTTGTCGCTGTACGGCCGGATCCAATGCCCGACGGGCGTGATCCCCATGGTCGGCTTTTCGAGGGAATAAAGGGAGTTGTCAACTAATGCATTCAAGGTATTTTGGATCGCGGCCCACCATGAGCGGCTTTGCGGGTGCGCGTCGCCGACTGCCGGAGTATCGAGCAGCGCGAACGGGGTCGGCACCTGGATCACCGTCAGCCGCTCGTTGAACGCCTCGACGATCTGCTCGTACAGCGTCAGGGCGTGGAGGTTGTCGCCCTCAGCTACTGGGAAGTTGGTCCATCCTGCCATCGCCTGATCCTGCTTGTTTTGTTACGGGCTCACGCTGGACAGCCGCGTCCAGTCCCAGCGCGGAACCAGGCCCGCATCGAGTTGCAACACCTGGTACTGCAGGCCCGGGGCCGGCAGGCCGCCGCCACCGCCGGCGGCGAACTTAACCCCGACGCTTCCGTCATCATTCACACACACCCACAGCTTGACGATCGTGTCGTCCGGGATCGCGCTTGTAATCAGTAGCTCTGACTGTTCCAGTGCATTGATCGCATAATTAGAACTTGTCGTGCCGCTTCGACCTCCGCTGAGGTCTTGCCATCCGCTAACCGTTGCTTCTTGTTCAACCCAGCCATACTGCCAGATTGCAGACGCGCCGCCCTTCAAAGTGTTGCCAGCGATCCTCGCCCAGAACGACGGGGATTGGACCAGGGTGACGCGGACCGTTTTGCCCTCCTCTGATAGCACCGGCATGACTTCATGGACATCGCCAATGCGCCCGGCCTTGCCGAATATCCCAAGGAACAGCTCTCCCCAGTAATTGTGTGTCAGGCCGTTCGCGGGGGTCTCCCACTGTGCGGTTGCCAGGTTCGGCCGGACTTGTTCCCACTCATAAAAGCCATCGCTTGAGCCTTCCGCCGTAATGCGGGCGTAGACCGGCATCGGCACGCCGGGGTTCTGCTGGATCGCCAAGCCGAGCGGGCCGTTCTGTGTGCCCGGGCCCGTCACGCTACGCGAAGCGATGGCCTGGTCGACCAGCTCGCGGATCAGCGCGGCGCTGATCTGCCTGTCGCCGGCCTGGGGCGGCCTCATGTTTTCAAGCGGGTTGGCCATCGTGCATCAACCGAGGTTGTAGAGCGGGGAGAAGTCGCCCGGGGTGACGGGCTTAAACGCGGTCGCCGAGCCCTGGGCATAGATCGGGTTGGCGTTGGCCTCGTCGCCGGGCTTGCCGAAGAACAGGTTCCAGCCGGTGGGCTTGTAGTTCAGCGACAGCGCGGCGCTCAGGGCATAAGAGCCGTCCGTGTTGAAGGTCGCCTCGATCTCGGGCTCGCCGTACAGCAGCGTCTCGGCATCGAACGAAACGCCGTACCGGCGAGAAGTGATCTGTGCATCGTTGCACTTGCCGATCAGGTTGAGGAAGGCCAGCGGAAGCGATGTCAGCGAGAGCCACTTGATCTGCCAGGTCGCGCCGGGGATGCGGCGTGCAGGCGCGACGGCCTGGGGCAGGGGGTTCTCCTGGACGCCGGCGGCGATGGCGTTCCAGAAGAATTGGCCGGGCAGGTTAATCGTCTCGGCATAGCCGCGGATGCGCTCGCGCAGGAAGGGCGTGCTTTCGTCCTGATCGTCGCCGAACTCATCGCTCGTCCGGTAGGTCGCGTAGACGATCGCGTGCGGGTACTCGATGAATCCGCCCGCCACTGGGGAGGGCTTGCCGAAGGGTTTGCAGCTGGTGCTGCGGACATACGCCGATGGGAAGTCGGGATGCCGGTGGGGCAGGCGAAACCCCGTGCTGCCGTTGGATAGCCGGACCGGTCCGCCCTTGAGCTGGCTGACCATGCTGAAGCGGTCCTCCCAGCGGCACTTGTAGGCCTTGACCTCGGTGAACCGGCCTTCATCATCGAAGACAAAGCCCTGAGGCGCTGGGTCGCTCATCTCGTCCAGCGCGACGACCATGGATGCGGGGATGACTGGGATTGCACTCACCTGTGATCACTCTCCTACGGCCGGCGGCTGGTTGGGCGGTGTCTTGGTGTTCTGCTCGATATCCCGCAGCTTCTCGGCTTGCCGCTTGGCGATCTCAATCTGCTCGCGGCGCTGAGCGATCGCCGGGTCTTCGCGCGAAAGCGCGGCGCTCTGCAGGTTGCTGATCGCAGCCTCCAAGCCACTGATCCCGGCTGTCGGGCTGGCGCCGCTGAGCGATGCCTCGGCGTTGCGGATCGCGTCTTGGATGTCCTGGTCGCGGTTCTGCAGGATCAGCTCCCGCTCGCGTTCAGACTGCGCCTGCTGAACCCTTCGCCGGGCTTCCTCGGCGATCTGATCGATCTCGGCCTGCAGGTCCCTGCCTTCGGCCAGCAGCTTCTTCCGCCGCAGCGACGACTCGAGCTCGGTGATGTTGCGTGAGATATCCAGCTGCCGGCGAAGGGCCCGCGCCGCCTCGTCCGCGCGCTCACGCATCAGCCGCATCTCGTTGTCGTGGGCTTCCTGAGCCAGCCGCTCACGCTCGCGGAACTCCTGCTCGGCGAGCCGCTTCTTTTCTTCCGTCTCGCGCTCGGCATCGCGAATCCGCTCTTGGGCCTCTCGCTTCTGTTCCTCGGTCTTGCGTTTCTCGATCGACTGCTCTAGCGCCCGCTGTTCCGCTTCACTCAAGTCTTTGAGCAGCGGGATCAGCTCTTCGAGCCGGCGGGCCTCATCTTGATACGAATCGATCTGCCGCTGCCGCTCGGTCTGGAGGGCCTTGATCGAATTCAGTTCGACCTCATAAGCGGCGATCTTCTCGCGCAGGTTCTCGGCCTCAAGCCTGAACTTGCCAACGGTGTCGCCTGCCCCCCTTCGCTTTTCTGCTGTACTCAACTCGTCGCGAAGTTCCTTCAGGCGATTCTCGGCCGCCCGCCGGCGGTCCTGCAGCTCGCTCGCCTCACCAGCGCCGCTTAATGCAAACTCCGCGGCCTTACGCCGCGCCTCTGCGATCGCGTTCTCAGCCTCGGCCAGGCGGTTCGTTGCGTCGAACCTGGCCTTGAGCCGTGCCGCCTCGTCGCCGTCAGCGGTGCCGAGCAGTTGGATCTGCTGCTCGATCTTCAGCCGATTCAGCAGCGCCGCCTCTTCGGCTCGCAGGGCATTGATCGATGTTTCAAACCGGCGCTGATTGGCCGCTTCCAGGTTCTCGGTGGCGCGTTGCCAGGCCTCTGTCTGTTCTTTAATGCCTGTAATCGTGCCCAACAGATCTTTGAGTTGTCGTGCGACTGGACCAATGCCGGCGGGTAGCCGCTCAATTCCGGCTGCCGCATCTTCGATATTGCCGCCGAGAAGATCGGCGGCGATGTTGACTGCCCCAAGCGCCAACTCGACCGATCCCATGACGGTCACTGCCTTGAGCGCCAGCCCGACCATGCCGCCCAGCGCGACGTTTGACTTCTGCCCGGCCTGCTCAGCCTTGTCTGCCACGCCTTGGAGGCTCGTCTGCTGGTCGCGCAGGGCCTGGGTGGTCTTCGCCGAATCAGCCTGCAACTTGTCCTGCTTGAGTCGCAGGTCGATGTAGGCATCGCCGACGCTAAATCCTTCAGGCATCTTCGTCCTCCTGCTCTCTGATCTTCTGCTGCAGCGCCAGCGCCTCGGCGTAGCTTCCGCACGCGATCTTGCCTCGGCCGGTCCGCTCGGGTTCGAGCAGGACCATGATCTGTCGATGGGTCAGGCGCATGATGTCCTCAAACCTGTAGGCGGGGCGGACCTGCATGATCAGCCTGGCAATCCGGGTCATGGTGATACGTGGTCGGTGCTCGTTGTCACTGCTTTTTTTTTTCGTTGCCCCAGCTCATCGCCGCCATCGCACTGAAGCCTGCGTGCAGCTGCTCTTCGGTCACGGTGTCGCGGAACTGGTCGAACGTCAGCCCGAGGCTGTCGCGTGTTGCCAGCCAGAGCAGCCGCGCCTTGCCCATCACGGTCGCCGTCGACTCGATGCAGGCGTCGCTGAACCAGCCCAGGCTCATCGCCGACAGGGTCGCCCGCATCTTCTGGTCGAGCGTCAAGGCGCTGCTGCCGGCCAGTGCGGCGACGGCCAGGCCGCGGACCCAGGTCTCGTAGTCGAACTGGTCGGCGACGGTGATCGGCCTGATCTTGCAGGGCAGCTCCCCGACGATGAAGTCGACGGCAGATGCGGCGCCCGCGATGTTCAGTTGGTCATTCATGGGGTCTCTGGTGCGTGCGGTGGTCAGGGCTTCATGGATCAGGCCGCGTCGGCCGGGCCGGCGGTGACGTCGGTGGTCGTCAGCGCTCCCGAGTCAACGTCTACGCCGTGCTGCAGCTGGCTGATGTGGACGGTTCCGTTAAACAGCTCCACGCCTGTCTTGGCATAGAGCACGAGCGTGCCGATGTCGCCGCGGTCCATCGGCGGCTCGCTGCTGTAGATGCTGAAGGTCAGCGTTTCGTCCTCGTGGCCGGGCAGTTCCTTGCGGTGCCCGTTGGTGGACGATGAGGCGTACTTCTGCGGCTCGCTGATGAGCCCGACGTTGATGTTGCGGATGTCTGCGATGGCGACGCCGTTCCATGTGCCGTATCCGTTTTTGCCGCTGTAAGGCATGGTTGAGTTCCTTGTGTTTATGGCTGATTATCAGGTACCCGCATCGGGGCTTAGTCGATGCCGATGATGGCGATCTTGTAGGTCAGTGTGTTGCTCCCCGTCCCGTCGTGACTGAGCTTGATGATGTCGCCCGTGCCGGCGGTAACCGCCCATCCGGCCGCGGTCGGATTAGTCAGCAGCAAGCATCCGCCCGGGGGGATCTTCAGTTGGTCGGATGCGTCGGCGAACGGGCCGGTGAAGCCGTTGGTGTCCCCCGGCTCAAACAGCAGGAACGCATCGGCCGACTCGTTCTGAATGAGGAAGGCTTTAATTGCCGTGAAGGTCACGGTGCCGCCGAACTCATCGACGAGCGATCCGGCCAGGTCGAGCGTTTCACTGGCGGCGTCAGCAAGGGTACGCTCGTCGGTCCAGACCTGGTTCGCCTGGTTGGCGCCTGTGCCATTGGCATAGGCGGTCGCGACGGTCAGGCCGAGATTCTGTACGGCTTGCAGATCGTTGAAATCAACATCCTTCTTAAACGTGCCGGCGATCGCGGCGGTCAGAGTTGCGGCAAGTGTTGTGCTCATATCGATTTTCCTTATGGGGCTGATTGCTGCTTTTGGGTTAGATACCGATGTAGAACAGCCGGCCGTTCAATGTGGTGGGGCTGCTGATGTTCCAGCTATCCGCGATGCTGGCTGTGACCGCCCAACCGGCTGCAGTCGGGTTGGTAATCAGGAACACGCCGCCGGGCGGGATCACGATCGAGTCGCTGGCATGGGCGAGCGGGCCGAGGAACTCTGAGCCGGACTCAGGAATGATGGTGATACTTTCATCCGCAGAATCATTGACAATCAGGATGGCTTTTACGGCGGTCATTGCGCTTGCTGCGCTGTCGGCAGCCGGCGCCCCGAGGTTCTGATTGAAGGCCTGAACAACAACCGGGCCTCCGAGGTTGTCTTCCAAAACGAGCTGCATGACCTTGTTGGCCTGGCCTGCGCCGGTTCCATCGGTAAACACCGAGTCCAGCGCCAAAGCCAACGTCTGAATCAAGTCCTTGTCGTTGAAGTCCGAGGTCTTCCGGAACTCGCCTGCGAGTTCGGCCTTGATTGTGACTGCCAGTGTGGTGCTCATATCGGGGCCTCCTGAGACTTGATCAGTACCTTGTCGAGGCACAGCTCGGCCTGGAAGCGAAGGGCGCTGAGCCAGCCGAGCTTGTCCTTGTCTGCCTGCACGCCGTTCTGCACGTCGTTGAAGGTCAGCAGCTTCAGGTCCGTGACATACGAAAGCCCGAGGTGCTCCCACGTCGGATCATCGCGCGTCAGCGTGTAGGCCCTGATCAACTGCCACCGAACGGGGAACATCTGGCGATGGGGCCGCTCGCTGCCGGTCAAGACTTGGAAGTCGTAGGCCTGTGCGATCCGCAGCGAAGTGCTGGTCATGCCCAGGACCGACCCGCCGGTGGGGATCAGGCGTAGCTCGGGCAGGTCTGCGCCAAGGTGCCCGTCCTTCTGGGCGTTGCGGGCCAGGTCCTGCTCGTCCATGCGGTTGCCGGTTTTGACCAGGCCGATGACGCCGCTGTGGCTGGCCACCAGCTCCCACAGCTTCCGCTCGATCTCGGTGAATGGATCGGTGAAGGTCGGCATTACTGGAACCTCACCTTCTTGCCAATCGCGGTGAAGAGCGCGACAACATCGCGACGCATGCCGATGATGGTGGAGCTGCTCAGCCGCTCGGGGCGAACCAGAATCTCGCGCTTGGGCAGGTTGCCTGCGCCGGTGGAGTGCAGCGTCGCCAGCCGGCCGAGCGTGATCTTGCCGCTGCGGTGCTGGGCCTGGCCGCTGACGCCAAAGCGCACGCCGTCCTGGATATACCGAAACAGGTTGCCGGGCGCTCCCAACGTCAGGGTGTTCAGCAGCGTCCCGGTGTCGATCAGGATCCTTACGCTCGCGGCAGCGCTGGCCGCTCGTTTGAGCTTGGTGACGGCCGATCGGCCCTTCCGGTCAGTTGTCGCCCGGCGTGCCTGGCTCAGCGCCTCACGCCG
>JBGSTE010000004.1:0-4400 GCA_041736655.1 Phycisphaeraceae bacterium
GATGCGCCCGCGGAAGTCGGTAAAGAGCAGCGTCGTCTGATCGGGCATGATGAACAGAAGCATGACGATGATAACGATGGGCATGATGGCCATGAAGTTGGCCTGCGCCCGGCCCTGTGCGGTGATGGCGTCAAGCTTGCCTTCGAGGCGCTGGATCTCGCGGATCGATTCGGAGATGCGGTCCATCGATTCGCCCGAGTCGCCGCCGCGGATGCGGTGCATCTCGATGGCGGTAAAGGTCAGGCGGTACAGCGGGCTGCCGATGCGGTTGCTGGCGGCGCGCATGGCCTGGTTGAGGTCCATGCCCATCTCGTATTCACGCAGGATCTGGCCGAACTCCTGCTGGATCGGCCCGCGCTGGTTGTTGACCAGGAGCTGCATCGACTGCACGAGGTTGAGCCCGGCCCGCACGCCCGACGCCAGTGATGACAAGCCGTCGACCAGTTGCACTTCCAGCCGTTGACGCCGCTTGGTTTCCAGGTGACGGATGAGGAAGTAGGGCACGAACAGCGCCAGCGACGCGAGCACGATGCCGATGAGCAGCCCCGCGAGGTAGGCACCGATCAATAGCACCAGCGCGACCCCGCCGAGGTTCAGCGCTACCGCCATGCGCGGGTCGATCTCCATCATCAGTTGTCGGCGGAGGACCATGTCGTAGCGATGCACCTGCTGGGTAAGCCATTTCCTGCCCGGCGTGTACCCGAAGCGCACCATGAGGATCACGCCCGCCAGCAGCATGAGCGAAGAGAGGACCTGCACCGCGAAATATTTGCTGAGGAAATCCATCGTTAAAGGAAGACCTCCACGTCAAAGTGCTTGTTCTGGATCAGTTCGCCGGTGAAGCTGGGCATGTAGCCGGTGTGTCGCAGGCGTGGCTGCTGCGGGTCGCGGAGGGTGAAGATGTCTTCGAGGCGCAGCGAGCCGGTCTCGGGCTCGATCGCGGTAACCTCGGAGATCGTGGTGACGCGTCGCCTGCCGTCGGAGAAGCGTGCGACCTGCACAACCATGTCGATGGCCGAGACGATCTGATCGCGGATGGCGCGGATGGGCATGTCCACGGCCATGAGCACGAGCGCTTCCAAACGTTTCATGCAGTCGTACGGCGTGTTGGCGTGGATCGTCGAGAGCGAGCCGTCGTGCCCGGTATTCATCGCCTGGAGCATGTCCATCGCCTCGGCACCGCGGACTTCGCCGATGATGATGCGGTCCGGCCGCATCCGCAGCGAGTTGCGGACCAGCTCGCGGATCGTGTACGCGCCCTTGCCTTCGACGTTCGCGGGCCGGCCTTCGAGCTTGACCACGTGCGGCTGGGGCAGGCGGAGCTCGGCCGACTCTTCGACGGTGATGATGCGCTCGTTGGGCCTGGCGTAGGCCGAGAGCACATTGAGCAGCGTCGTCTTGCCCGAGCCTGTGCCGCCTGAGATGAGGATATTTTTCCGGCCGACGACGCAGCCCTGCAAAAACTCGGCGGCGGCTTCGCTCAGGGAGCCTCGCTCGATCAAGTCGTCCATCGTGAAGGGCACCCAGCCGAACTTACGGATCGTCAGGCACGGCCCGACCAGCGACAGCGGGTTGATCACCACGTTGACACGCGAGCCGTCGGGCAGGCGTGCATCGACCAGCGGTGTCGAGGTATCGATGCGTCGGCCCACGGGCGTGAGGATCCGCTCGATGATCGACAGCAGGATGTCGTCAGAGAAGAACGTCCGGCTCGTCTCGACGATCTTGCCTTGTTTTTCAATGTAAATATGGTCCTTGCCGACCACCATGATTTCAGACACCGACGGCATCTCCAGGAGGTCCTGTAAAGGGCCTAGGCCGAACATGATGTCCTGGATGTCCTTGCTGACCGTGCGGCGGACGATGTAGCGCTGCATGTCGCGCGGGATCGTCGGCAGTTCCTGAGCGAAGAGGTCGTCAAACGAATCTTCAGCGACCGCGAGGTCTTCCTGCACGCTCGTGGGGTCAAACAAGAGCGGCATCATGTCCACCAGGCTCGTCACCATCTGCGCGATGGCCGATTCCTTCTGGGCATCGAGCACGCGTTCGTCTGCGGCCTTGTAGTCCGTCTGCACCTTGCCCTCGCACTGGCGGACGACCTCGGCCTGGACCATGTGGCGCAGGTGCGAACGCATCGCGTACAGCAGCACCTGCCGGTCCAGTCGTTCGATGTGCTGGTTGAGCAGTTGCTCCAGGTGTTGCAGGACCTCGGTGATGAACCGGCTATCGCCCTTATTGAGGTGGCCTGTGACGCGCAGATTCATGCGCTCCAGGAGTTCCGTGTGGACCGCCGACTCCATCGCCATCAGCCGGCCGTGCAGCTCGGCGTCGGAAACGATTGTCTCTTCGCCAAGCCGGCGTTTTTCCTTGCCCACCAAGGCGATCGAGTACTGGCCCAGTTGGATTTCGTCGCCGAAGTCGACCTTCAGCGGCTGGTCCGGCAGCACCTCCTGGTTGGCCACGCGGGTGCCCGCTCGGCTGAGCGACTCGACGAGCATCTGGTTGCCCTTGCGGACGATGCGGCAGTGGACGCGCGCGACGAACGGGCTCTTGAGGACGATGGTGTTGCCATCTTCCCTGCCGATGGTGATCGGGTCGGCGTTGACCTCGATGGAGGTCCGCGTGTTTCGGCTGTGGTCGTAGAGCCAGAGTTCCATGTGTCTTTATTCGAGGCCCAGGTTACGGAGCACTTCCGGGTTGATGGTCGGTTTGTCGCCGGTGAAGTTGGTCTTTTTGTCCGCCGGTGATCGCAGGGAGATGCGGAACTTCTGATCCGGCAGGCGCTGCTGGATGTCAAAGAGCAGAGGCACCTGCTTGGGGTCGATGTTGATGGTGATGCTGCCGTACTTGCTGGAGCGTGTGCCGTCGCCGGTTTCGGAGCGGCGTTCTCCGACGGCCGCGACCTCGACGTACTCCATGACGGGCATGAACTTGTTGCTGCGTGAGCGGGGGATCGCGCCGTAGAGGTCGATGTAGTCGCCGGGCATGAGGTCCGAGGGCTGGTCTTCGGAGTCGACGCTGATGGCGATCTGGTGCTCGCCAACGTCGGGGTTGTTGCGGTTGGGGCGTCGGCCGGAGCTGAGGAACAGGCTCGAACGCAGGACCTCGCCCTTGACGACGGCGGTGTTGAGCTTGAAGCCCACGCCGTCGGCCGGCCGACCGCTGCCGGGCACGTCCTCACGGATGGCGTCGCTGCCGAAGGCCGACTCGATGCTCTTGGGGATCTGGACGGGGATGAGGTTCTTGGACTGAACTTCATCGCCGGCGTCGAGGTCGCCCTCGAACTTGAAGAAGGTGACCTTGGCTTCGTCACGGGCCGCGACGCGCATCTCGACGTAGATGTTCATCAGGATGACGGCGACGATCGCCAGCGCAAAGCCGATCAGCACGAGTTGCCCGCTGCCGGCGGGGCCTGCCGAGGATGCGGACGGGTTGGTGGGGTATTGGCTCATGGTTCTCTCGCGGGCCGGTGCAGAGGTCTACTTCGTGTCCGGCGGGACGGGGTAACTGTACTTCACAACCCATTGCAGCGGGGTCTTGGGTTTCAATGGCGGCGGCGTCGGATCGGCGCCGGCAGTGGGCCAGGCGCTCAGTTCAAACCGACGAGGCCCATCAGTCCACGCAGCGATCAGGCCCCCGGGACGCGCGGCCGAACTGGGATTTTTGTGTAGTAGCTTCATGCCCCGTTCGATGGCCAGCGCGTTGTAATGTTCAAAGGCCTGTTGCGGCGTGGCGTTGGTATAGCGGTAATCGCACTGCTCGATGACCAGGCTATCGACTACTTTTTCCCGGAAGGGTGGATACTGGTAAGCCTCTGCGTTGATGAAGGGTTTGAACTTGCCGGGGTGATGAGCAATGGGAGTCCGATGGCCGATTTGCCCCAGTGCCAGAAGCGGGTCGGTCTGCTTAACTTCAAGATCGCCCGGCAGCCTGCGGCTCTCGCGGTTGTCGCCCGGCAGCGCGTCGCTGGCGCCGTAGGTGTTGGCGTTCGTGGCGGTCGGCGTGATCGGTTTGCTCAGGTCGTTGATGGCAAGGACGCCAAAGGCCCCGACGCCGACGATCAGCCCCAGCGAGATGACAAGCCGGGCGATGCGCAGCGGCTTGCTGGTCGCTTGGGGCGTGGGTTGAGCAGGCGGGTTGGGCGTGGGGTTATTCAACGTCAGGCAGGCGGTAGCGTCGGGCGGGACTGTCGTAGCAATGCTTGAACTGTTGCGGATTACATTCCGGGGGTCAGCGGACGCGGTCTTCGATCTGGGCTTCTCGTGCGGCGGTCTCTTCGTTCTGCTTGATTTCCTTGGCACGCTTCAGTGCGCTCTCGGCCGCTTCCCAGTCGCGGGTCTTGATCGCCTGGTCGCACTGGTCCAGCCAGATGTAGAAATCGCAGTCTCGGATCTTCTGGT
>JBGSTE010000015.1:0-13166 GCA_041736655.1 Phycisphaeraceae bacterium
GACCCAGCTCCGGCTACGGCAACCGCACGCACGACGACCAGGGCGGCGGCGGCTGGGAAGACCAGTCCGGCCAAGGCAGCCACGGCGGCCACGAGCCGGTCGAAGAGGATGAGATCCCGTTTTGATGTAGAGCCATTAGCCGCGAGCCTTTAGCTCCGAATCGGATCCTTGGCTAAAAGCTAAAGGCTAAAAGCTCTAAAACCCCGTTGGTGTACGCCGACCGCGTGTTGCGTTCGGGCCGACGCCTAACTTTGTACGAAGGACAACGACGATGAAACAGATTGAACTGCTCCTCCTGGAAACGATCGAAAACCTCGGCATCATCGGCGATGTCGTGAAGGTCAAGCCGGGCTATGCCCGCAACTACCTCCTGCCGCACGGCTACGCCGAGGCACCGACCCAAGACAAGATCAAGGAACTCGCCGCCCGACGCGCCGAGGTCGAGGCCGAGCTCAAGAAGCTCCGCGCCGAGCAGGAAAGCGTCATCGGCAGGCTCGCGAACTTCGAGCTCACCCTCGAGCGGTCGGCCAACGAAGCGGGCATCCTCTTCGGCGGCGTGTCGCAGCACGACATCGCCCAGGCGCTCAAGGCCGAGGGCTTCGACATCGAAGACCGCCACGTCCGCATCGGCGAGAAGATCAGCCGGCTGGACACGTACCACATCCCGATCGCGTTGGCCAAGGACCTCAAGTGCGAGATCAAGCTCTGGGTCGTCAGCGACAAGTCGATGCAGGTCGAAGAAGCCCCCGCCGAGGCCGAAGAAGATACGCAACCCGCCAAGAAGTAATCGCGCTCCATCATTGATCACCCGAACAGCCGCTCGTTTTAGCGGCTGTTTTTTTTGGGCCGATCGATCAGAGCTCCGGCGGTTGCCAGTCGGGGATGCCGCTCTCGGCCTTCTGCTTGTTGTACCCCTCAACCACCGGGTGGTGATCCAGCAGCGGGGCGTTTTCGTTGACCAGCATCGGCGTGACCTGGGTCCACCAGGTGTCGTAGGCCGCGAGCATCTTCGCCGCCACGTCCGGATGCTGTTCGATGACGTTGGTCGACTCGCCCGGGTCCGCATCGATGTCGTACAACTGGTCTGTGCCCACCAGGCGCCATCGCTCGCTGCGCACCGCGAAGTTCTTGTACTTGCTTGCCTGCGGGTCCGCGTCGCCCTTGCTCCAGTTACCCGGCGCGCCCGCCTTGGCCCAGCGTCCGGCATGGAAGAACGTGTAGCGATCCGGCCACGGAGCCTTGTCGCCCTGTAAGAGCGGCAGCAGGCTGCGACCCTCCAGCTCGTACTCAACCGGCGACTTTGCGCCCGCGATCGCCAGGAACGTCGGGTACAGATCGACATGCCGCGTCAAGGTATCCACATCACGACCCGCCTCGAGCTTGCCCGGCCAGCGCCAGAAGCCAGGCACCTTCGTCCCGCCTTCGTTCACCGTGCCTTTCCTGCCCTTGAGCCCCGCGTTGAAGTCGCCCGCCGCGCTCCCGTTGTCGCTCATGAAGATCAGCAGCGTGTTCTCCGACAGTTCCCACTCCGTCAGCTTGCTCATCAGCAGGCCCATGTTGTCATCGATGTTCTGGATCATGCCGAAGAACCCGACGCGACTCTTGTTATCCGTGTGCTGCTGGTAGTAGTCCTTGTACTGATCCGGGCAGATGTAAGGCGCGTGCGGTGCGTTGGTCGTGATGTACGCGAAGAAAGGCCGGCCCTTGTCTTTACTCTGCTTGATCCAGCCCAGCGCCTGACGGAAGAATACATCCGTGCAGAAGCCCTTGGTCTTGACGTAGGTGTCGTTGTGGCGGATCACCGGGTCGAAGTAGCTGTTGCCCGGCACGTCCGCGCACGAACCGGGATAGCTCTGGCCGATCCCACCGGCCCCGTGGATGAACATCTCATCAAAGCCGCGCCGGTTGGGCAGGTATGGCTCTTCATCGCCCAGGTGCCACTTGCCGAAGATGCCGGTCGTGTAGCCCGCTTCTTTAAGTTGCTGCGCGATTGTGACCGACGACAACGCCATCCGCTCGCGCTCGAGGATCGTGTGCGTCACGCCGTTCTTAAAGGGCAGTCGGCCGGACATTAGCGCCGAGCGTGTCGGTGCACAGGTCGGGCTGACGTGGAAGTCGGTCAGGCGAAGCGACTGGGTATACAGCGTGTCGAGGTTGGGGGTTTTGAGGTAAGGGTGGCCGTGACACGCGACGTCGCCGTAACCCTGATCGTCGGTTATGACGAGGATGATGTTGGGCCTTTGATCGGCCAGGCCCGTCGTTTGTTGAGCTTGGCCGGCCAGGGCGAACAGGCCGCAGGCAATCATCAGCAGTAAGACGCGAAGATCAAGTGTCGGTCCAGACATGCGGGTGCTCCTGTTATGGCGCGAATCATGAGGTAGCGACGCATTGTAACCGTACGCCGTTACCCAACCGCGCCAAGGCTTGCGAGGGATCGTTTACGGACAGACTTCTATGCAGGCAGGCACGGAAGCATGGACTCGTGCGCATCAAACTCAACGCGTGCCAAGCAGCGGCTCACGAAACGGCGCGACCTCCGGCTCGGTGCGGTGCTCTAGCATCAAGTCAATCATCGACTTCACACGCTCAGGCTGCTGATCAGCAAGGTTGTTCTTCTCGCCCGAATCGTCCGCGAGATTATAAAGGTGCACCGTCGCCTTGCCGTCCTTCGTAAAGGTGCGGATCAGCTTCCAGTGGTCCTTGAGGATCGCCTGCTGTTTGCCCAGTTCCCAGTAGTAAAACGCGGGGCGCTGCTGTTGCTCTGGTTGACCCAGCAGGGTCGGCAGCAGGCTCACGCCGTCGATGCCCGCGGGCGCCTTGCCGCCGGCCGACTCGATCAACGTCGGCAGCATGTCGACCTGAGCGCAGACCATGTCGCTCGTTGTGCCCGCCTTGATCCGCCCCGGCCAGGCCGCGATCATCGGTACGCGTATGCCGCCCTCAAACAAACTCGCCTTGAGCCCGCGCAGACCCGCGACCGAGTTGAAGTATGCCGCGTCGACCCCGCCGTTGAAGGTCGTCCCGTTATCAGATGAAAACACGATCAGCGTGTTGTCCGCGATGCCCTTTTCTTCAAGCAAGGCAACAATTCGGCCGACCTGCTCATCCATAAAGCTGATCATGGTCGCATACGCCGCATGCGGGCGTGGGTGCGGGTTGTAGCCTTTTTCGCCGAGGTAAGGCTTGTCATCGAGCGTGTCGCCGTAGCCGTACTGGTCGATCAGCCTGCTGGGCACATGCAGCGACACATGCGGGATGATCGTCGTGTACCAGAAGAAGAACGGCTGCTGGTCGTCCGCCGACTTGGCGATGAAGTCGAGCATGTGGTCGGCAATCACCTGCGGCGCGTATCGCTCGCCCTCGTAGACCGACCAGTCGGCAGGCGCCTGCTTGAGTTTCTGATGCCCGGGGATCGGCCGATCGTTGAGCGGGACCTGCTTGTCGTTGTGCCAGAGGTGGCTTGGATAGTACGAGTGCGCCTGTCGCTGGCAGTGATAACCAAAGAAATCATCGAAGCCCTGCCGCGTGGGGATGCCTTGCGTCGTCGGCCCGCCCAGGCCCCACTTGCCCGCGACGCCCGTGCGGTAGCCGCGATCTTTGAGTAGCTCCGCCAGTGTGACCTCGCTGTCCTTCAAGGGTTCCTGCCCCTCGTTGAACGGGTTCTTGTCCGCGCCCCACTCCGAGTTGTTGCGGATATACGATCGCCCGGTGTCCTTGCCGGTCATCACGACACATCGCGACGGTGCACACACCGCGCTGCCCGAGTAGTGCCTGGTATACCGCATCCCGTTTGCCGCGAGCTTGTCGATGTTCGGCGTCTTGATGATCTGCTGGCCGTAACACCCCAGCTCACCATAGCCTAGGTCGTCGGCATAGATGTAGATGATGTTCGGCCGCCGCTCGTCAGCCGCCGACACTCGGCCATCCCACTGGCCGTACAGGGCGTTGAAGGCGATCCACTGGCAGGTGAGGGCGACATCTTGATCAGTGCCGGGCTCGACCTGCTCGACGCGCTGTAGTCAGGTCGCGGCGCGGTGAAAGCGGATGACGGCGGGGTGGCCGTCGACGCCGGCAGGCAGTCGGGTCTTGTGCGGCTTCCAGCGACGCCGTAGGTCGTGGACTGAGCCCGGCTCAACATTGCCGCATGGCATAGGTACGCTCACTCTACAGCTGGTTGAAACGAATGCGCCACGCTTTCATTATGGCGTGATAATAGAAATCGGCCTAGTTATCTTTATAGGCTCAACCGAACCAGCGGTACTGCCTGACTGGTCGTCGTAATAAGTGTAACCGTGGCCCCAAACACATGAGGGCAAGATTACCGCAGACGGCCTCTTTGCAAGCCTTACGACATCCGGCGGCCGCATACCCTTTGGACCTATGAAGAGTTGAACAAGGGCCGTAATCTCCGACGCAGTTTCATCAATCGCGATCAGGTGATGCCAGCGCGCAGATGTCAACATTCGGCCATCGGGCATAGTCCCCAAAGGCAATTTGAACCGGTTTTTTACCCCTTCGAAGTAGGCACCCTTACTGCCGCCGTTAATGATGAAGTTGCGGATTGGTTCAAAATATACTTCACGCCCGCTGTAGCCCCTTTGTGTGTGAGTTAAGAGGTGGTGGAAAGCGATTTTTGCGACTGATCGGTAATAATGTTCGGTGAACACGAACTTGATACGTCCAGGTATACGATGGACTCCTGGCTCGACCACACCAAGGGACTCGACATTGGCGTCTGGGTTAATTGCTTTTATCAATTCGGCATACGCCTCAAAATGCTCTTCGTCAAAGTTAGCCAATATCTCGACCACGTCGAGTTTGTCAAGGTGACGCTTCAGCTGCTCAGGGCGCATCTTTGGGTGAAGCTTGATGTGATGATGCTCACCTTCCTTGTCGATTACGGTCAAGTGATCAACCAGATAAACATCCTCGGGGTTATCCTGCGAGACTTCAACCAACGCAGGTTGTCCATTGACGAGGACGGTGTGCACAGGAGGGGGCATCCCAAGTGCGCCTACGCTGTAGTTATTCTTGCGTTTACGCCGGCTCGGCACAGCTGGGTTTACGATCCGGCGATAGATTGCGATAGAACTGCATCGAAGAAACTGCTCCTCCGATCGCCCGATGTGATTGTTGCATGACGGGCACGCACCACGAAACCTTTCGTCACCGTCAAACTGGCCTAGCTGAACCGGGATAATGTGGTCACCCTCTCCACGACTTGGATCAAAAGTCGAAGAGCAGTAGATACAGGTGCTTTCTGGTCGCTTCGTCACAGCCAGAGCATACCAACAGCAGCAGCCAAACCTAAACGGGGGAGCGCAGAATGAAGATATTTGAGGTTTCTGGCGAGCCTGGACAAAACCTGTCGGCTAAAGGTCGATCCGAGCCGTACGTAAATGTCCCGTCAACCACCAAGCGTCCGCCAGAGAAGATTGGTGGCGCAAACTCCACGATCTGTTGAAACACCCCTTCAATTCCCTGGTTGTGTCGGATCCGGATCTACTACGTTTACTACAGTCCGCGGCCGTCTCAAGCTGCGAATAAACTTTTAGCCGGCTCCAGTGGCACCGCCAAGCCTCGTTGAGCCATCGCTGGTCATCAGCGTCATCGATCAAGATTGCCCACGTGTACGGCTCCTCCAGTTGAGGAAGCGGCCAGACCGCGGTGGCGAGCACTTCTACGCCCGCCTCTTCAATGACTCCGATCTGCGTTGTTGATGAGGTCTCTGAGCGCCTCCTGCATGTAAGGAGCGACTTCTCCTCCGTCTGCATAGCGGTCATAAAGTTCTGGGTTGGCGAATTGTCTTCTTGCTTCCTCGTAGTGAGGAACGTGCAACCTCCTGATTAACTCTGCAAACGCCGATGCGTCGTGGACCTCGTTCTCCTCTTCCTCCCCACGCCACGTCAAGATCGGACCTCTAGTGAAATATGACGTAAGTTTCACGAGTCCGTCAGGCCCCAAAAAGTCTGAGAGATTTTCATGTGCCGGCAGATCACTATTGTCACACCGACCGCGGTGTACAATTCTATGCCCCATCACAAGCCCCTCTTCGCGACGCCAAATCACGATACCATCGGCTGCCTCTTGAATCTGTTCACCACACGAATCGCAGTACCACATTGTTTAGCTTCCTTTCGGTAAAGTTCGCGAAACCCACCACAGCATCACAGATCCCAATCCGCATGCCGCACCGGCAGGCTGTTCAGCTGCCGCTGCATGTGTCTCCAGTTGGGCATGAACTGGCCCATGTACGCGACGAATCGCTGGTTGTGCGTAGGCTCCAGCAGGTGGACCATCTCGTGCACGACGACATATTCAAGCATTTTCTTGGGTTTCAGGGCGAGCTCGGTGTTGAGTCGGATCGACTGACGTGCCACCGCGCAGCTCCCCCATTTGGTTTTCATCTGCTGGACGAAGAACCGCTCAACCTTCACGCCCATCACGGGCTCCCATGTCGCGATCATCGCGGGGACTTCAGCCTTCACCAACTCCCGATACCACCTTGCGAGCACGGCTTCCTTCGCCGCAAGATCGGCACCCGGCCGAACATGAAGGATCAAGCGGCGATGATCCCGCTCAACCGCCGGGGCCTGATCTCGCTCAACCACCTCAAGCAGTAGCCGCTCACCCCAGACATAATGGCTCTCGCGGTCGATGTACTCGCGCGGCGGTTCGCGGTCCTGCTGTGTCAGCTTGGCCTGGTGCCGGCGGATCCAGTCGAGTTTCGAGATCGCGAAGACTCGGATGGCGTCCATGTCGGTGCCGGCTGGGGCGGCGATCCTCACCCGCCCGGTGGGTGGGTGGACGCTGAGGTGGACGTTCTTGATGTCCTTCAGCACAACATCGACCGAGATATCTCCAAGTTTCAGCGCCGTCGTCATCAGTACTCCCTCTGCGCCTTGATGATCGCAAACAGGCTCTCAACAACGTCGATGTCCTGAACGACCTCGTGGATCAACTCCTTGATGCGCTGCTCCTTGGGCTGGTGCCCACGCCACGCGTTTGGCCGGTTCGCCTTGATGTGATCGTCGATCTTCATCGCGACCGCGAGGATATCGTCATCCTGCCCTTTTCCATTTGCCGCGTCAGCGCCGAGAACCTTGCGAAGTTGGTTATAGATTGCCCGTCGGCCCGGCGAGTCCAATGCCTTCGGTGTCGAGTCATCGCGGCCTTGCTGGACCTGCTTAGCCAGCTGGGCGATCTTCTTGAGATACTCCAAGTAGGCCAAGCCCTCCTTTTTGCGGGCCTTGATCACCTCGTCGAGCAGCTTGGACATCCGCTCGTAGAACGCGGGGTCGGTCAGCTGTTCCTTCGTGATCTTGCTGCGTACGTTGTTCTCGATCGTCTCGGCGATGGCCTTCTGGTTGTTGGCCATCGAGCCCAGCTTCTGCGCGATCGCCTCCGCGATCCCGGACTTCACGATCAGGTCTAACAAGCCCACGTTGTCGAACGGCGATATCTTCTTCGCGGCGTCGGCCTCGATGTAAGTGTCGATGAGGTGGCGCATGTCCGCCTCGTAAGCCTTGAGGTCCAAGTGCTCGCCGCTCGCGTTGCGAACGATCTGACGCAGGTCGAGGAAGTGCTTGAGCCGTTCCTTGATCCGATCAACTTGTCCGGGTTCATAGCCGGCGGCAGGCAGATCATCGGCGAGGTTCGCATACGAACGCACGAAACTTGCTGTCGCTTTGTACAGCAACGCCCGCCGCGGCTCACGCTCTACAAGGTCCTCCGGGATCTCCGTGTTGCCGCAGAAGTACTTGATGACCTCCAACGCGCCGCCGGGGGCTTCGATCGGTTCGCACAGGTGTTCGAGTTTCTCCAACGAGTTGTCGAGCCGCTCCTGTCCCTTGGCCAGGCGGTCCTGCACCATGATCGCCGGATCGACACCGTCCGTGCTCGGGGCCAGTTCCGAGCTGTAGACCGCGATCGACTTCTCGACCTTCTTGAACAGGTCCATGTAGTCCACGATGTAGCCGAAGTCCTTGTCGTCACCATCCAGCCGGTTGGTTCGGCAGGCCGGGTCGTCGAAGACATGCTCGAACACTTCCGCGGCATACGGCTTGATCACCGCTTCTTTGCTCGGCACCCATGATGCCAGCGGCCCGATCTCCAGCTTCACCTGCGGGCGGATCGCGTCCAGCGTGAACGCTTTCGGGTAGGCGATGTTGACTACCAGCGGCTCATCCGTCGGCACATCCAGTGTGACCGCTGGCACCTGCGCGAACAACGCCCTGAGTTGTGGCTGCAGCGTCTTCGCGATGTATTCCACGGCGGCCGCGTTGATCGCCTTGTTGAACGTGTCCTGCTTCGTGTGAGATGGCTGCTTTTCCCACGGATCGCGACCGTCCTCGCTGTAGCCCAATAGCCGCCAATCCAGGATCAGGTCGATATCTTCGGAGAACCTTTCGATCAGGCCGTAAACCTTTGATAGTGACGTCCCGCCCTTAAAGATCAGGTGGCCCTTCAGTCCTTCGCAGGTAAACAGCTTGCGCAACACCCAGCAGACCCAGAAGTCCTTCTCGATGATCGCCGGGTGGACGGCGCGCTGCGATGCCGTCTCCCGAAACAGGTCGGAACGATCGCGGTCGGGTAGAGCGGCGACTTTATCCATCGCTGTCCTCTCGGCAGATTCGTTGGATCGCGGCGTATACCCACCCGGTCACCCGGCGGGTATCCTTGAGTACCGCCGCTCGTTTCTCGGCCGGCAACCAGTCGCGGACCGTCCGGATCGTCTTGTCGGTGACCCGGTCCTCGCCCAACGCCTTGAGGGCCTGCACAATGACGCCGCTTTCGTCGCGTTTCAGGCCCGAGTGCTTGGGTGCCTGCTGCTTGAAAGTCAGCGTGGTCTTGCCGATCCGGTAGGTCCGGTCCGGGCCATCGGAGTTGTAGAGGTATCGCCCCGGCACCTGCGTGGACAAACCCAGCAGGTTCAGGGCTGTCGGCCCGCTGGGCTGGATGCGCCAGTTGAACTTCCGCGCCAACGCCCGGGCCGCCTGGTGGATGTCCGGGCTCACGGGCTGATCCAGCAAGTCGCTGTGGCGGGGGTAGTCGTAGACGCCCCGGATCACCCGTCGGATGGTGGCGTCCCGCGTCAGCCGATGCAGGGTCAGGTCGATGGCCGAGCGGCCCCCCAGGTCGGCAAAGTCAGTCTGGGAAAAAGCCCAGCCCCTTCCGTTGCCATAAATACGGCTAAGTATCTTGTTTGCAATGGTTACCGCCATCAATAGACCCCTTGGTTTGTAAGAAAAAATACCCTTTTTTTCTTACAATGTCAACCCCCGAGATGCCTTGCGCCCACATCCTCACCATCACCACCAACATCATCGGTGGCGGTTACAGCGTTGGCGGCACCCCGGGATTCATCCAACCCATCACCCAACCCCGGTGGGGGCGACCAGCCGTGTCCGGCCGGTCAGGAGTTCCTGCATCATGCCCTGCTTGATCGCGCGGGTCTTGTCGCGGCGCTGTTCCAAGGCCGCAAGTTCGGCGTCCATGTCGCTGAGGACTTGGGCGATGGCGGTTTGTTCGGGAAGAGGAGGACAACTTATCTCAAGCTTCTTCAATTCGGTAAGGCCGATTCTCTTCCTTGTTGAGCCGGTGCCAGCATTTTCTGCTCTGTCACGAAATTGAGGAGCGTTTATTTGCGTATATATGAAATAGGTGTCGAAGCTCGTTGGATCTACTGCTAGACGGATACCGTCGGCGCACATCAAAAATCGATTATGCCGTGCTGGAATAATTACCGCTCTAGCAACAGGATCGCCCATCTTAGAAAGTATGATTTCGCCAGGATAAATGTTGCAACTTATTAACTCATCCGCTTTCCCTGCCGATGTATAAACCTCGTAATCGTCCTTGAAATATCCGTCGCCGATATTTTGAAGCTGAATAATTCTAACACCATCTTCGGTGTAATCAGAGGATTTGAGGTTCGATCCAAATGGCCCACCAGTGAAGCTCCATCGGCGGTTTGGATCAGCAATATCACCCAACTCAAATGACTTCCACTCGCCGGTGAATCCGGGGAGGCGGGTTTGGCCGGTGAGGAGTTGCTGCATGGCGGCCTGTTTGAGGTCGCGCTTCTTGGCGATCAGCCGGTCCAACGCCCCCAGCAGCCCATCCACATCACTCAACGCCGACGCGATGGCGCGTTGCTCGACTACAGGTGGTTTGCCGGTGCCGTAGAAGAGGTTGGCGGGCAGGCCGATGATGCCCTGGAGGTAGCCCTTGCGGATGAGGTTGCGTCGGATCTCGGCCTCGGCGTTGCCGCGGAAGAGGACGCCGTGGGGCAGGATGCAGGCGGCGCGGCCGGTGGACTTGAGCGAGCGGATGATGTGCAGGAGGTAGGCGTAGACGGTGGTGTCGGGGCTGGTCTTGGCGGTGCGGATGCCCAGGACGCTGGCGATGACGCGGCTGACCTCGGCGGGGGTGTAGAACTGGCCCTTGCTCTTGCCACTCTCGGTGGCGAAGTGGCGCATGAGGTATTCGTAGGCGTCGCCGAGGATGTCGTCGCCGTCGGCCCGGTTCTTGGAGAAGTCCAGGTCCTTGCTCTCGAAGATGGCGATGAGGTTGGTGTGCCGATCGACCATCTCCTTGCCGGTGCCGAGCTTGTTCGGGTCGTTGAAGTCGGGCAGGTCGGAGAGCTTGTTGGCCTGGGCGAGGGGCGCGATGATCTGCTTGTTGATCCGGTCGCCGATGTCGTCCTTGCCCTTGAGCGCGGCCATGTCCTGGAAGCTGGCACCCTTGGGGATGGCGATGGGGGCGTAGGGCTTGCCGGCGTACTTGTCGCTGATGTACTTGATGAACAGGAGGACGAGGACGTAGTCCTTGTACTGGGACGCGTCCATGCCGCCGCGGAGTTCGTCGCAGCTTTGCCAGAGGGAGGTGTAGAGTTGGGATTTTTTGAGGGCCATGTTGAGTCCGGATACAGGCAGCCCGCGGCGTCGGGTCGTCCATGAGGGGTTGCTGCCCGACGACGGGCGCAGACGGGACCCGGGGTGATGATACGGGTTGTAGTTTAGCGGCTGGGGGGTGGTTGGCGAATCTGGGGACGACGTGTCGCCGAAGCGAACAAAATCGTCGGCATCCAACTTCATCAACCGCCATTTTGCCTGAGCGTGTAGCTCACGCCATTGCATCGACAGGCCAATGTCGATTCGGTCATACCGTCTCGAACCAAAGTCACAACGCCGCCGCACGTCGGGCACTCCAGCACCTCACACAAAGCTTTATAGCTTGCCACGATCGGACGGAACTCTGCGGGTGCCAGATTGTTCCATGCGTTGAAGTGTACGGTCGGGTTCACCATCCAAGTGTCTTCGTTGACATTCTGACGGGCTGCTATACGCCGATTCTCCAGGTCCTCTAGCTCGGCAACCTTGTCAGCCTGGTTCCAGGACCGTGCCGCTCTAGTGGCTCTCTTGAGCAAGTCTTTGTACTGATCCGTAACAGCAAGATAAAGGTCGCCAAACTCGACGCGCCCCTCGATAGAGTACTTCACACGAGCCGCTAGCTTCTCCGCTGCGAATCCCAGAAAAGACTCCAAGCCATGCCTTAGCGATGCGGCAGCGGACTGGACACGGCCCGCGCCAAGATGCTGTTCGATTTCATCCCAAAAATCTCCTACACATTGCTTTAGCGGACCCGTATCGACAGACCAGCTCAATAGCTGCGTTATGCCCTTCGACTTCACGGCTCCGGCTGAACGAAGCTGGCTCATCCATACTCGATCGTGAGTGGTCACAACAAACTGAAGTTCGCCGCCAAGCTCCGCCAACAAGTCGGCCACTCGCTGACGGTGCCCGCTATCGACCGACATCACAACATCGTCAAGCACTCGAAATCCGAGACTGGTTCCCAACACCCGCTCCGAAAGCGCGAGGAACAAACAAATACCCATGCTGTCTTGATGTCCCTCGCTGTGAAACGCTAGCGGAGAACTCATCTCTCGACCATGGAAGTCGACGGCCAATTTCACGCCGGTATCGGTGGTCTCAAGTTCGGCACTGAATGCCCGCTCGTCGGGGTGGTGAAGTTTCTTGTACAGCTCAACAAATCGGTCTTTCACATCGCTGTAAAGTCGACCTAGGACGGCTTCCCTCGCTGCCTGAAACGAATTAATCAGGCGCTCCGCACGCTCTTGAACCAACCGTGACGCTTGTGCTTCGCCCTGTGTCCTAGCCAGGGTAGCCACCATGACCTCGGCCTGGGTGAGCTTATCCCAAGCGGAACGCCGCGGATCAACCGTTGGCTCGTTCGCGTCTGCGTACGCCTTTATGTGTATCAGCCACTGCTTGTAGCCGTCAAAATTTAGCTGTGCTGGAATGGACCCGGTACGGAAGTCGAGATATTTGCCAAGCGGATCCTCTAATGCCTCCTTGAGACCCCGTAGCCCGTTGACGAAGTCGAATGGATGAGTGTCATCGTGCTGGATTCCTGCTAGTTTCAATCGGGCAAGCACCTGCTCAACCTTTTCGGCCTGTCCACCAACCCACTGAATCAGCTGCAATTTCAGTCTGTCCAGCCTCTGCTGCTTCTGCATGGCTTCCTCCGCTGCAACGATCTTTCCACGCAGATGCTCAATTAAACGAGCGTGCTCCAACGGTTGGTCGCAGAGCGGGCAGGCATCTTTATCTCCCACAAGACCTAAGCCAGTCGAGTAGAATCCCACACGTTGAACCATGATCTGGAGTTCTGGTTTAGCCGCTAGTTCTTGAACGATCTCTACAAGCTCAGCATCGCTCTGCAGCGTCTCCGCGGCCACTTCGTCAGCCAGACTCGCCCGCATCGCCAGAACCTCGTCTGTAGTAACGGCTGGCCTTGGCGTGGACTCAGCAAAATGGGGCGGCTCGATACCAGCCTTTGGGTCTTGAAGTTCGGCGAGAGGTGCGGCACCAAGAACGGCACGCATCTCGTTGGCTGCTTGTAAGACCGCATGTGCATCGTATGGCACAACTCCAAAGTGTTGCCCAAGTGCCCCGGTGGCCCGCTGTACAGCCATGCGCTTCGTTTCGTGATCGCGACGTGCGTCATTCTCGACTCTCACGAGAACTTGTCGTACGCGTCCAATGTTCTGGAGATTCAGGTGACCCCCTCCCGATCTTTGTACCACCTAGTCTGAGAGAACCGGGTCAATGGAACACGCATGCTGAGCCGGAGGGAGG
>JBGSTE010000096.1:0-5185 GCA_041736655.1 Phycisphaeraceae bacterium
CGGCCTCGGATAGCATGCCAACTTCATCCGAAGCGGGCGAATGCAACATACAAGTTGACCGGCGACGCCCGCGATGGATAATCCAGTGATCGGTTGGACGCCTGCTTTCGCGGGCGGCCGACAACTGCACCTTTTACGTTACGCTTCTGGATAAATGTCATGTCGAGACGCAGCGACTTGTTATCCAAAGCACGAAACGGCGATGCAGATGTGCAGTTTGAACTTGCGTGCGACTATGACTTCGAGTTGCCAAAAGATCGAAGACGTGCAGTCTATTGGTATCGAAAGGCCGCTGAACAGGGGCACGCAGAATCACAGAATCACCTTGGCGAATGCCTGCGCGATGGCGCTGGCACTCAACAGTCGCGACAAGAAGCGCTCGCTTGGTTCCGTCGAGCCGCTGAACAAGGAAATGCGGATGCACAAGTCTCCTTGGGAGCAGCACTGTTCTACGGTAAAGGCATTAAAAAAGACAAAACTGAAGCGTTATCTTGGTATCGCAAGGCCGCCAGGCGCGGCCATGATTCCGCACAACTCAACATTGGTCACATGTATCGTTGTGGCGAAGGCGTAACACAGAATTGGAATCGTGCCATCATTTGGTATCGCAAAGCGGCGGAGAATGGACACGTTGCTGCCATGCACTGGCTCGGCCGGATCTACGGTGGTCATGAAGACTATCCAACTGATTCCAAACGGGCCGCCCATTGGCTAAGACAGGCCGCCGATCAAGGCGAAGTGCAATCCCAGTGTTCACTTGGTGTCTGCTACATCAACGGCGACGGCGTTGAACGCGATCTTAAGATGGGCGCTTATTGGTATCGGATGGCCGCCCTTCAAGGCGATGAATGGGCTTGTTATCTCTTGGGCCAGTGTTACCGTGATGGCACTGGCGTCATATGCAATGCGCGATGGGCACGCCACTGGTTCAGCAAAGCTTCGTCGCAAGGCGTAATAGAGGCCCGCAAGGAACTTACACAACTGGAACGTCACATGAGGGAAGCATAACGAGGCGGCGGGTGCCAATTGTGTCGATTGACGTTCGACGGGGCGCCGGGGACGAGTCCGCGAGCCCCCGGACCTGTAGACAAAAGACAGATCAAAGCCGATTCGTTCCGGGGGATCGCCGAGCCTCCACCCCGGCCACCCGCCGATTTACGGTACAGTCTGCGTGCTATTGCAAACGAGAGCAAACGTAAATCGCCTTACCAACAGAAAGATACTGATGAAAACGTCGAAGACACTATTGGCCGCAACCTTGCTCTTGTTGATCAGTCTGTTGATCTGGGGCGTGGGGGCCATTGCCCAGCAGCCATCACCGGCCAAGGCCGATGTTCTCTCCAAAGACGATGAAACGGCGATACGAAAGGTCTTCTCTAACTACGAAGTCGCTTGGAACGCGCACGATATGAAGGCGCTCGTGAGCCTGTTCCGCGACGATGCAGAGGCCATCAATGTCGTCGGTATGCACTGGCGTGGCAAAGAAGCCATTGAAAAGTCCCACACGATCTACCACGAGATTTTGTTTAAGAACCACAACATTAAAACCGAGGACGTTCAAATCCGCTCCATGGGGCACGGGCATGCGATTGCGGTCGTTACCACAATGAATGACGCATTTACCACGCCAGATGGCCATGTCATGACGAAAGCACAAAACCGACAGACTTTTGTGTTAACGAAAGGCGATGATGGATGGAAAGTTGTTCACTTCCATAATGTTCGTGTGGATGCTGATGCGGCAAAACATGATCCGGTCAACAGTCCAAAGAACTAAGCCATCGCGTCACAGTGAGCATGATGTGAGACTTTCGATTAACTGTCTACACGACCCCGCAGCGTGCCCAAAGCGGCATGCTGCGGGCTTTAGTTGGGTTTTCATAGGTCTCATGTGATTGTGTCCGCATCTACACCGGGCTCGGCAGCGTCTCCAAGATCTCTCGGATCACGTTCGGCACCAGATCCTTGCCGGCGTCGTGCAAGTAGCTGTTGCTGATGCAGCGGTGGGTGAAGACGTCGTGGACGTTGGTAGTGATGTCGTCGGGGACGACGTAGTCTCGGCCGTGGATCATGGCGGTGGCCTTGGCGGCGCCTAAAAGCGCCAGCGAGCCGCGCGGGCTTACGCCGATCTGCAGTTGTTCGTGCTGTCTGGTCGCGTTGGCGATACTCACGATGTACTGCGTGAGGGTCGGGTCGATCTCGATGTTTCGGCAGTCGTTCTGCAACTGCACCAGTTCCTCGGCGGACATCACGGGCTTGAGGTCGGCCAGTGATGTCCGCGTGGGCTCGGTGGTGAGGATGCGGGCCTCGTCGCTCGGGCTCGGGTAGCCGAGGCTGATGCGCATGAGGAAGCGGTCCAGTTGCGATTCGGGGAGGAAGTAGGTGCCCTCGAATTCGTGGGGGTTCTGGGTGGCGATGACGAGGAAGGGTTCGGCGAGCTTGCGGGTCTGGCCGTCGATGGAGACCTGTCCCTCGGCCATGGCTTCGAGGAGGGCGGACTGGGTGCGTGGGGTGGTTCGGTTGATTTCGTCGGCCAGGACGATGTTGGCGAAGATGGGGCCGGGCTTGAAGCGGAACTCGGCCTGCTGGTTGTCCCAGACGGTGACGCCGAGCACGTCGGCCGGGAGCATGTCGGGGGTGAGCTGGATGCGGGAGAGGGCGACGGCGAAGGACCGGGCCAGCGCGGAGGCGAGGGTGGTCTTGCCCACGCCCGGCACGTCTTCGATGAGCAGGTGGCCGCGGGCCAGGAGACAGACGATGACCTTGTCGATGACGGCGTCGTGTCCGAGGTAGCAGGCTTGGATGTTGGCCCGGAGGCGTTGGATGCGTTGCATGGGTGTTCGCTTCGCGATGACGGGCGGGACGCCCATCCCACCGGTGTCTGGGCTTAGGTCCGTTTTGCTTTGGCGAGTATAGCGTGGGCGTGGGTTTGTTCCGCGTGTCGATGGCTGGGAATGTCAGGGGGCGGCTATTATCGGTCGGGGGTTTGCGGGCGTGCCGGAGCGTTTGACAGGGCTGCATCGAGAGCGATGCAGCCGATAGAATCGAGAACCAGCGTTCACCACCGCCGGAGGGCGATATCACTTTGCGTGCAGGGATCGATGCAGTCTGGCAGCGGGTTCAAGGCTACCTCGCCAACGAGCTGGGCGCGGTGGTGTTTGAGCTGGTGGTGATCTGGCTGGCGGTGTACCTGGTGGTGCGGTTTCTCAAGGGCACGCGCGGGGCACGGGTGGTGTGGGGCGTAGTGCTGGTGATGATGATCGGGACGCTGACGCTGCGGCTGTTTCCCGGGGGCAGTGACACGCTTGAACGGCTGAACTTTTTGTACTCGAACCTGCTGGGGTTCATCTCGATCGTGCTGGTGATCGTGTTCCAGCCGGAGTTGCGTCGTGCGCTGGTGCGGATCGGCGAGGGCGGGTGGTTTACCAAGAGCGGCCTCCGCAAGGCGCGGGTGGTGGATGAGGTGGTGGCGTCGGTGGATTATTTGTCGCGGAACAAGATCGGCGCGCTGATCGCGGTGGAGCGACAGGTGGGCCTCAAGGGCATCATCGAAGCGGGGACGCGGATGGACGCGGAGGTCAGCCGGCAACTCTTGAATACGATCTTCTGGCCCGGGTCGGCGCTGCACGACATGGGCGTGGTGCTGCGTGGGGACCGGATCGTGGCGGCGGGCGTGCAGTTCCCGCTGGCTGAGGGCGATGATTTGGCGCAGGAGCTGGGCAGCCGGCATCGCGCGGCGGTAGGGTTGAGCAACGAGGCGGACGTGCTGGTGGTCGTGGTCAGCGAAGAGACGGGGACGATCAGCGTGGCCGAGCGCGGCCGGCTGACACGCGGTCTGAGCATCGTGGACCTGCGTCGGGTGCTCAGTGACGGGATGACAAAGGTTGAGCTGGACGATCGGCCGGTGCTGGAAGAAGTCGAGGCTGAGATCGAGGCTGCGGACAAGGAAAAAGATAAAGATAAGGAACCGGCCAAATCCAAGGCTGGCTGAGTGTGATGGATGGGGAAGACCGCACGGGGCTTGGCGCTACTAAAAAACCGTGGGCTTGCATGAGTTGTGAACGTCGGGTTGCGGGTGTTCGTGATAGATCAAGATGAAGCAACTGTTGAACAAACTCGGGACGCTGGTGATCGTGACGGTGGTCACGATGCTGGTGTGGTTGTACGCCGAGGACGCGAACATCGTGGAGTACACGAACCAGACGGTGCGGGTGCAGTTTGTGCTGCCGCCGGGGATCGACGCGCTGGTGCGGCCGGGCGAGCCGATCAGCGTCGAGGTGGACTTTAACTGTTCCAACGGGCAGTACCAGCAGTTCATCAGCGCGACGCGTGGAAAGGTGATCGATATCACCCTGCCGTTCAAGCCTGATGAAGATTTGCAGACGCTGAGCGTTGCGATGCGAGAGCAGCTTGAGCGGTACGTGTTCGGCGATCTGGGCATCAACGTAACACGGGTCGGCGAAGAGCAGCGTGAGGTGACGTTTGAGAAGATCGTGGATGTCTCGCTGGATGTCCGGATCGTGCAGGACACGGGGTCGATCAAGCTGTCGTCGGCCCAGATCCCCAACGAGGCGGAGCGCCGAGTGACGATGCGGCTGCCGGCGAGCCAGGCGCAGCGGCTGGTCGGCGCGATCGCGATCGCCCGCGTTGCGGAAGAAGACGTGGAGGGCGTGGGCAAGGGCGAGTCCAAGCAGTTCCGCGTGCCGGTGGAGCTGCCCGCGTGGCTCAGCGACCTGCCGGCGCTGACCGCGGATGTGGGCGTGGTGGTGACCGTCGCCAACGACCGTGACAAGGTGACGATCGACGGCCTGCCGATCCTGCTGAGCTATCCGTCCTCGATCAACGAGCGCTACATCGTGGCGATCGATGAGGCGACGCGGATCATCAACGCCCTGACGCTCGACGGCCCGCGCGACACGATCGCGCAGCTCAAGGCCGACCCCAAGAGCCCGCTGCTCTGGGCGACGGTCAAGCTGACGAACCAGGAGGCGGACGCGGCGGCGGCCAGCGGCGGCGAGCTGACCAAGCAGGTGGAGATCATCACGCCATCGGGCGTGGTGGTCGTGTCGGACGTGGTGCGGGTGACGATCCGGGTGACGCCACGCGTCGTTCCGCCGGCGCCTTAAACACAAGGCAAAAAATTTGCATTGCCATGGGAGGGCGAGGCTCCTGCCGAGCCGCGTAG
>JBGSTE010000044.1:0-1470 GCA_041736655.1 Phycisphaeraceae bacterium
AAGTTTGCGGCTGGGCTGTAGCCTCGCCCTCCCGCAAGGATCAATGCCGTGACCCCGACGGCTAACGGTAATTCCCCGCCTGCTGTAACATAGTCCCCTTGTCCACACTCCTTCCCTGACGCACCCCTCCGCTGGAGAAACCCGCATGAAAGCCCGCCTGTTGACCGTCACCGCACTGATCGCACTGCTGGCGATCCTCTCGATCCAGACCCTGACCCCCGCACGCGCCCAGGACGCCGCCGCCAAGGATGCGCCGCTGAACGTCGCCCCCGAGGGCTGGACCTCGCTCTTCGACGGCGAGTCGCTCGTTGGCTGGACCATTCGCAGCGGCAAGGCCGACTACTACGCACAGGACGGCGCGATCACCGGCACCACCAAGAAGGGCAGCCCCAACACCTTCCTCACCACCCTCGAAACCTACGGCGACTTCGAGCTGCAGTTTGACGTCTTCCTCCACGACGACGGCCTGAACTCCGGCGTCCAGATCCGCTCCAAGATCGTCAACGACCAGGGCGGCAAGTACGGCGGACGCGTCGGCGGGCCACAGGTCGAGATCGAAAAGGGACCGGGCCAATCCGGCCTGATCTACGGCGAAGCCTCCGGCGGCTGGCTCTCCTCCAAAGAAAAGCACAACGCCAACCACAACCAGTTCAAGAACGGCCAGTGGAACCACTACCACATCATCGCCAAGGGCAACAACATCAAGACCTCCATCAACGGTGAAGCCGTCGAAGACCTCACACTTAAAGAAGAGAACTACAACGAATTCAAGCAAGGCTTCATCGGCCTGCAGGTCCACGCCGTCGGCGGCGATCCGAACTTCAAAGTCTCCTGGCGGAACATCTACATCAAAGAACTCAAGGGCGAGTAAGCCAGGCCCAATGAAACGACGCGGCTTGGCCGCGCACGAATGGCAGAAAACAATCAAAGCCGCCGCGGCTACCCGCGGCGGTTTTTTTACCTCCTTCAACGCCCCCACTTGACGCCAACCCCTACCCCCGTCCACAATACGCCATGGAACACAAGATCGTTTCCGAAGGCATCACGTTCGACGACGTCCTGCTCCTGCCCGACCGCAGCAGCGTTGTCCCCAGCCAGGCCGACACCTCCAGCCGCCTGACCCGCAACATCACGCTCAATATCCCGCTGCTCTCGGCGCCGATGGACACCGTCACCGAGAGCGCGCTCGCTATCGCGCTGGCGCAGGAAGGCGGGCTGGGCGTCATCCACAAATACCTCTCCATCGCCCAGCAGGTCCGCGAGGTCACCAAGGTCAAGCGATCGGCCAACGGCGTCATCACCGACCCCGTCACCCTCCCGCCCGACGCCAAGGCCTCCGAAGTCCGCCGGCTCATGGAAGAGCAGCACATCTCCGGCGTACCCATCACCGAAGACGGCAAGACCAACGGCAAGGTCGTCGGCATCGTCACCCGACGCGACATGGTCTTCCTCACCGATGAAAACGTCCCC
>JBGSTE010000054.1:0-4928 GCA_041736655.1 Phycisphaeraceae bacterium
GGCGGCAGCACCGGTGGCGGTGGTGGCGGTGGTGGCGGCGGCGGCGGCGGGCTCTTCGGTGACGACGACGACGACGACGCGGATGAAGACCTCCCTTCCCGCGATGAACTGGTCGAGCAGATCACCGAGCTCATCCAGACCACCGTCGGCGACCCGGACGAATGGCTCGACGAGGAATCCACCCTCACCGAGCTCAACGGCAACATGATCATCAAGACCACCTCGGAGAACCACCGGCAGATCCTCGGCCTGCTAGGCCGTCTGCGTGAAACCCGCGCGGTCCAGATCTCCGTAGAGGCACGCTTCCTCACCGTCTCCGACGGCTTCATCGAAGAGTTCCTCGTCGACTTCGACATCTCCTTCAACAACGACAACGAAGACGCCTTCATTAACGGCGAACTCGACGATGACGGCAACCCCGTCCCCGGGCAAGACGGCATCCCGGACAACAACGCCAACACCCTGCCGATCTCGGTGGCTAATAACTCCGGCTCAATGGCCTCCAGCGGCCTGGCGACCCCCAACAGCATCATCGACCTCTCCGCCGCCGGCACCCCCGCGACCTCCATCGGCTACTCGTTCCTCAACGACCTGCAGGTCTCGCTCCTGGTCAACGCCACCCAGGCCAGCACGCAGGAAATCGCCCTCGTCGCACCCCGCATCACCTTCTTCAACGGCCAGCGTGCGTACGTCCTGATCGCCACCCAGACCGCGTTCGTCTCGGACCTGGAGCCCATCCCCGACTCGCTGGGCTTTGACCCGACGATCTCGGTCGTCACCACCGGTGCTGTGCTCGACGTTGAAGGCACCATCTCCTCCGACCGCCGTTACGTCACGATGACCCTGCGTCCGTCGGTCGCCAGCCTGATCGCCCTCGAAGACTTCGTCATCGGCGGCGGCGGCGTCGTTGGGGAAGACAACCCGGTGGTCATCTCCGTCTCCGGCACCATCCAGGTCCCGATCATCCGCATCCAACAGGTCCGCAACACCGTCAGCATCCCCGACCGCGGCACGCTCCTGGTCGGTGGACAACGACTCGTCGGTGAATCGGAAACTGAAGTCGGCGTCCCGGTCCTCTCCAAGATCCCGGTCGTCAACCGGCTCTTCACCAACACGTCCAAGACCAAGGACGCACGCACCCTCATCATCCTCGTCAAGCCGACCATCATCATCCAGTCCGAACAGGAAGAGCTCCTCTTCCCCGGCCTGAACGAGAGCCCAGACGACTACAACGTCGGTGCCTTCGGCCAGTAAGCTCTGTGACAACACAACCCCCGACAACGCCCGGCTCACCCCGGGCGTTGTTTTTTAATTAGAACAGAAGCCCATGCCGTAACGGCATGGGCTTCGCGAATTAAACGTGTTTACTGTTCTTCGGCCCGGCGCTTTACTAAAGCCAACGCGTTACAACAACTCCGATGCGTATCAATCCCCCAGCACGTAACCGAAGATCAGCGGCGCGACGATGGACGCGTCGGACTGGATCATGAACTTGGGGGTCTGCGGGGTGAGTTTGCCCCAGGTGATTTTTTCGTTGGGCACCGCGCCGCTGTACCCGCCGTAGCTGGTCGGGGCGTCGCAGACCTGGGCGAAGTAGCCCCAGAACGGCGTGTCGTTCCATTCGAGGTCCTGGATCATCATGGGCACCGCACAGATGGGGAAGTCCCCGGCGATGCCCCCGCCGACCTGGAAGAAGCCGATGCCCGGCTGCTGAGCAACGCCCGGCGAGCCGTCCAGCGGCAGGCCCACCGCCCCGCGGAACCAGTAGGCGAGCTTGACCATGGCCTCGGTGCCAAAGCGGATGACCGAGCTGTGGTTCTCAACGCCACGCTTGATCGCCCAGCCGGTGAACATGTTGCCCTGGGTCGAGTCTTCCCAGCCGGGGGTGAAGATGGGGATGTTCTTTTCCATGGCCGCGAGCATCCACGAGTCCTCGGCCGGCATCTGGTAGTGCTGGGCCAGGTCGCTCTGCCGCAGCACGTCCCAGTAATACTCGTAGGGGAACTGGCGGGTGTTGTTCTTGATGGCCTTGTCGTAGAGGTCGTAGAGCCGCTGCTCGACGTGGCGCATGACGTCCTCGGGGATGCAGGTGTCGGTCACGCGGTTCATGCCCCGGTCGTAGAGGGCCTGTTCGTCGGCGTCGCTCAGGGCCCGCCAGTTCGGGCACCACTCGTAGCCCTTGCCGGCCAGGAGCAGGAAGATGTCCTCTTCGAGGTTGGCACCGGTGCAGGAGATGGCGTGGCACTTGTCCTCGCGGATCAGGCGGGCGAGCACCCGGCCGATGCCGGCGGTGGACATCGCGCCCGAGAGGGTGATCATCATCTTGCCGCCGGCGTTGAGGTGCGATTCGTAGGCCTGCGCGGCGACGAGGGTCTCGCGGGAGTTGAAGTTGGTGTAGTGCCGCTGCATGAACGCGCGGAGCTGGCCGGTGCCGGTCTGGTAGATGGTGGATGGGGTGGCGCTGTTGGATTGCGTCGCGGTCATGGGGTACTCCTGCTTGCGGATCGGGAATGATAACGCAATCGTTGGCGGTGCAGGGCTCGGGTTGGCCGCCAAGTTCGCCAAGGGACGCCAAGGATTATTGCGTGAGTACCACACGCCGGATGCCGTCTTTGAGGACCATGACGTTGAAGTTGATGATCAAGGCAAGGGGTTGACTCAATGCCTTGAGGTAATTCATTGTTTGGGCGACGAAGATCGGGTGGATGGCATCGGTAGCTTTGAGTTCAACCGGCAGGCAGTCTGCAACAATGAAATCGCATCGGCCTTCACCCGCGGTGATTGTTTTGTACGGGATTTCTACGATTGCTTGGCGGGCGTAGGGTATCCCCCGCAGATCGAATTCATGTGCAAGGGCGGTCTCGTATACCGCCTCCAACAGGCCCGGCCCGAGATGCCGATGCACTTCAATGGCCGCACCAATCACAAGATGAGCCCACCGGTCAATATCTTTGCCAGGTTCCTGCATCGATTCTTCCTTGGGTTCCCCTTGGCGTTTCTTGGCGCCCCGGCGGCCAAACCCTACAACCCCAAAACATCCGCCATCGTGTACCGCCCCGCTTGTTTGCCCGCCAGCCACTTGGCGGCGCGCAGCGCGCCCAGCGCGTAGCTGTCCCGGCTGGTGGAGACGTGCTTGATCTCAAGGCGTTCGCCGATGCCTGCAAAAAAGGCGGTGTGCTGGCCCGGGTCATCGCCGATGCGCAGGGTCTGGACGGTGATCTCGTTGGGCTGGCGCAGGGCTTCGTGGCCCTGGCGCGTGTAGACCAGGTCCTTCTGCGGGTCTCTGCCGGTGGCTTCACAGAGTTTGTGGGCCAGGGTCATGGCGGTGCCCGACGGCGCATCCTTCTTCATGCGGTGGTGGGCTTCGAGGACTTCGATGTCGTACCCCTCGAGCATGCGGGCGGCCTCGGCGGCGAGCTTCCACATCACGTTGACCACGAGCGAGAAGTTGGTGGCCTGGAGGACGGGGATCGTTTTGGCGGCCTGGTCCAAGGCCCGCTCATCTTCCGGCGTCAGGCCGGTGGTGCCGACGACAATCGGCAGCTTGCGCGAGACGCAGTCGGCCAGGGCCTTGCGAAAACCCACAGGCAGGGAGAAGTCGATGAGCACCTGGGCCGAGGCATTGCCCAGCGAGTGACCCAGCTTGACACTCAGTGGGCCTGTGCCGGCCAGTGTGCCTGCGTCGGTGCCCAGGTCCGGGTGTGTTGCGTGTTCGATCGCGGCGGCGAGGGTCAGATCGGGGTCTTGTGCGGCTAAGGCGATGAGCCGGCGGCCCATCCGCCCCGCTGCGCCGTGGATGGCCAATCGGGTCATGGTGTGTATCCTTACAAGGGGTTGAGCCCTGCGACGATAACGGGGCAAGCTTTACTCGGCAAACGGCTTATAATGTCGTAGACGCCCGGCCCCTGTCTGCGCGACCCCATCGCGTGTGGTAGGTTTGGTGGATTCACGATAAGACAAGCGAGGTGCGGTTTTGGCTCTATTTGGCTTAGGCAAGAAGTCCGGCGGCGGCAAGAGCGGTGACGGTGACGGCGGCAAAAGCGGCGGCGGTGGCGGCGATGCAACGCGCAACGGCGATGATGGCCAAGGCTTTAGCCGGTCCCTCCGCAAGGCCAACACGTTCTTTGACTACGGCGACACCGCCGCGGACGCCAAGAACTTTGATTACGCCATCGAGTGCTACATCGGCGGCCTGCGACATAACCCCGACAACCTCCAGCGGCACGAGCAACTGCACGACATCGCCAAGCGGCGGAGCGTCAACGGCGGCAAGCCGATCAAGCACAAGGCCGTCGGCCCGTCGCTGGTCGACAAGATGCTGCGGGCTGAAAAGAACTGGGCCTGCGACTGGAGCAACGTCGACCACATGGTCGAGGCGGTCGAGGCGGCCGTCGAAGCAGACCTGCGCGAGGGCGAAGAGGCCAACCTCGGCGAGGTCGCCTACTGGATCGGCAGACTGGCTGTCGATTACGCGGCCAACCCCAACGTCAAGCCCAACCGCAAGAACTACATCCGGCTGATCGACGCGCTCGAAAAGATCAGCGCGTTTGATGTGGCCCTGCTCGCGGCCCAGCGTGCGATGCACATCAAGGACGACGACGACATCCGCGCGCGGATCAAGGACCTCACCGCGCGGAACTGGACCCGCAACGCCGAGACCAGCAGCGAGGAAGGCGGCGGCTCGCGCGGGATGCTCAAGAACTCCGACGAGCAGGCACGCATCCAGGCGGAGCTGGACACGACCGGCTCGCAGACGGACAAGCTCATCGCCGCGGTGCGTGAGAAGTACGAAGAAAACCCCGAGGACATGGACCGGCTGCAGAAGCTGGTCGATGCCATCCTGCGTGCGGACGACAACGAGCACGACAAGGAAGCGGCGGCGCTCTTGACCCAGGCCTACGAGAAGACGGGTCAGTACCGCTTCAAGA
>JBGSTE010000055.1:0-1448 GCA_041736655.1 Phycisphaeraceae bacterium
TGCCCATCGGCTTTGCAAGGAGTAAACGCGTGCTCGGGCTGGCGACCGATGACGGGCCCATGCGCGTCGCCATGGCCGACCCCGACGACCACCAGACCCGCGACACCCTGCGGCGCTGGCTCGGCGGGCCCATCCGTGTCATCACGGTCGACCCCGCGCAGATCGGACCGGCCATCAACCACGCCTACGGCCAGCAGACCGGCGCAGCCCAGTCCTTCGTCGACAAGCTCGACCGCGATACCGTCATCGACCAGGTCAAAAACCTCGAATCCCGCGAGGACCTCCTTAACGTCTCGGACCGCGCGCCGGTCATCAAGCTCGTGAGCCTCGTGCTCTTTGAAGCGGTCCAGCAGGAGGCGTCGGACATCCACATCCAGCCGTACGAAGACAGGCTCGTCGTGCGGATGCGGATCGACGGCGTGTTGTTTGACATGTTCGATCTGCCGGCCTCGGTGCAGGACGAGGTTGTCAGCCGTGTGAAAGTCATGGGCCGAATGAACATCGCCGAGAAGCGACTGCCCCAGGACGGCCGGGCCACCGTGCAGGTGGGCGACCGCGTCATCGACCTGCGCATCTCGGCCGTACCCGCCAGCCACGGCGAGCGCGTGGTGATCCGCCTGCTCGATAAGAGCGCCAGGCTGTACACGCTCGACGACCTGGGCATGGACCCGCAGACACTCAAGCGCTTCAGCCAGCTCATCGGCGTCGAGCACGGGCTGGTGCTCGTGACCGGGCCGACCGGCTCGGGCAAGTCGACGACCTTGTACGCCGCGCTCAACCAGATCAACTCCACCAACAGCAACATCATCACGCTCGAAGACCCCATCGAGTACCAGCTCGACGGCATCAGTCAGATCCAGATCAGCGACAAGAAGGGGATGACCTTCGCCAGCGGCCTGCGCAGCGTCCTGCGGCAGGACCCGGACATCATCATGATCGGCGAGATCCGCGACCGCGAGACGGCGGTCATGGCGATCCAGGCGGCGCTCACCGGGCACATGGTCTTCAGCACGCTGCACACCAACGACGCGGCCAGCGCCGTGACGCGCCTGCTGGACTTAGGCATCGAGCCTTACCTCGTGAGTAGTTCGCTCGTGGGTGTGCTGGCCCAGCGGCTGGTGCGACGGGTGTGCAGCAAGTGCGCGATGGCGTGTGAGCCGTCGGCCATGGAGCTCGAGGCCCTGCGGTTTACGCCGACGCCGGAGGAGAGGGCCGGCTACCGCAGGGGCTCGGGCTGCACGGCCTGTCGCAAGACCGGCTACCACGGACGCGTCGGCTGCTTCGAGCTGTTGACCGTCGACGACGAGGTTCGCTCGCTCGTTCACCAGCGCGCCACCGCCTCGTCGATTAACGCCGCGGCCACGCGCGCGGGCATGCACGCGCTGGCCGACGACGGGATCGTCAAGGTCGGGCGCGGTTTGACGACGCTTGAGGAAGTGATGCGCATC
>JBGSTE010000058.1:0-23696 GCA_041736655.1 Phycisphaeraceae bacterium
AATGATCAGCTCCGGGTCCAGCTCCGAAAGCTTCGGCCTTGGCCGCTTGCGCTTCAGCCAGCCGCCCCATCGCTCCAACTCGCGGTGAACCTGCTGCACGGTCTCGGGTGAAATCCCCCTCGCTGCATACCCATCTATATATAGGCTCACCAGACCATCCCATCGATGCATCGCGTGTCTCCTTGTCATGTGCCACGCCTGAGAATGCGGGGTACACCGATCGCGCACCGGCCATAAGCGGCCGCTCGTGTTCCAAATTGCACTGCTGGAACTGCTTGATTCAGACGACACGCGCACTCTAGCAAACAATACGACGCGCGATACGACGTGCGACAACATACTCCGAACCGTAGAATTGAACTAAAAGTAGGGCTAGTCTTGTAGCGTTTTTGTAGCGGTCGACTCGGCCAACCAGCACAAACCGCGAGCGATTTTTCTTGTGCACATTTGTTCTACGAGGGTATAATCCGCGTTGACAAGCTGATTGGAAGTAGAGCATGGTACACGGCAGAGAATCCCACCCTCTCCGCTTTTAGCCCGCTTTTCCTTGTTTTGCAAGGGGATGCGGGCTTTTTGTTTTCATCGCCGGATGGAGCCATGCCGAGCCCCGGGCGTGGTCTGAAGACGCTGGTCGGTCATTCGCAAACGCGATGATTGTGCCCGGCCGTGGGTGTCTCAGTCATCACCAAATTTATCCAGCAGGCCCCACAGGCTCGGCGGATCGGGGTGGCCGTCGCCGTCGGTGTCGTTCCAGTAGATGGCGTTGCCGTTCTGGGTCTGGGACTGAAGGATCAGGTCGTCTCGGCCCTCGATGAAATGCACGCTCCCATCGGCGTACCCGACGGGCACGCCGCTGTCCTTGTGGTACGGGTCCCCGCCGTTGGCGGTCTTATACATCAGGTAAAACGAGTCGGCCGTCATCGCCTTCAAGGGCGAGAGGTCGTCGAGTTTAGTCAGGTACGAATTGATCGGCGGGTCAGTGCCCCCCAGCGGAACGTTGACCTGCGGTCGGGCCTGGTAGGCCAGCATGAACCCGCCACTGGTGAGCTTGTCAACTTCCTGTAGTGTTTGGACTCCGGGGTCATAGCCGACGACTTTTTCCCCGCCCTTGAAGCCGTTGAAATTGGCGAACGACGGGCACTTGAGGACCTCGACGTCACTGAGCAGGCCCGTCTGGTAGAAGCGGGCGTAGTTGTAGTTCTGAGTGTGGACCTTGTAGAAGAAGCTATGCCGACGAGCGGCGGCCCTGTAGTTCACCGGCACCTGGTCATCGTAATCAACCGCGAACATGGCATAGAGCTGGCCGTGCTGCCGGTGGTTGGACGAGCAGACCGCGATACGGGCCGACTCCTGCGCCCAGCTCAGCGCCGGCAGGAGGATCGCGATCAACAGCGCGATGATCGAAATCACCACGAGCAACTCGATCAAGGTAAACGCATGCTGGCTCGGGCGACGCTTCATCCGTGTTATCCAATAACCGTGGCTTGCTGTGAGTGTCTACACCCTGCCGCACCGGCGAGGCCGCGTCAGCTTAAGTGAGTTCGCTGCGTGATGCGCGTCGTCGGCGAGCGATCTGCAGGCCGCCCATACCCCGCAGCGCGAGGCTGGCCGACTCGAGCATCGAGGCTTCTCCGCCGCCGGGGCCGGTGTACGCGGTGAAGACGCAATGCCTTTTCATTCTGTGCATGTGAGTCCTCTCTTCATTGAATTGAAAACGGAGGCTGTTTGATCCCCAGCGATCGCGGAAACGGGTCGTGATAAAGATAGTTTAACCAATGTCGGATTGTTCTCCAACAAGTATTTTGCAATCGTGATGCTGGCCAGGAACTCATAGGAGACCCGGCCGAGGGGACCTGTATGACAGGGCACTTGGGGTGTGTTTAGAAATGCAGAAAAACAGGTGAAACACAGGGTCAGGCCGTGGGCCGGCGGACGCCGGCAGTCATCAACATCAGTATCCCGGAGACGCCCGTGATCAGGCCCAGCGCCAGGAGCAGGATGGTGTACTCGGTGAAGTGACCGGTGAAGAAATTGCTCAGGCGGTCGGAGATCGAGTCGGCCGAGTTCATGCCGAAGATAAACAGAGTCAGGCCCAGTGCGATCAAGACCAGTGCGGTGATCATGCGGGTATTCATGGCGAATCCTTTGTGAGATGACGGGGCGGGTTCTGCCCGGCCTGTCGGTGCGGTGTTGTTGATCCAGATCCAGATGCGCGGCTAGTTACCGGTGCAGTACCTGGCTACATCCTCGTACAGGATCGCCAGCTTCTGCTCATGGATCGGGTACCGGACCCGGCGGGGATACAGGTCCGGCGAAGAGCGGGAATCATCGCCCGGATCCGTGCAGGTCAACAGCGACGTGTGGGCGGGATTACATGCGGAAATAATCCGTTCTCGTTGCTTGCGGGATTTTGACCAAAACGGCATGAGAGATACCCCTTTCTCTAATCATCCACCGGGAAGCTGCGTGGCGGTCTTGACGGCGACGACGCGGCATCGCTTCATAAACCGATCGATCACCCTTTGCGCGGCGTCTGAGAGAAACGTCGCGCACTGTCCGCGGGTGTTAATTAAAATTGGTTGACAGATTTCCCGTCACCAGCATGACCAGCACCACCACCAGTACAACACCCAGGAGCCCGCTGGGGTAGTAGCCCCAGCCTTTGCTGTAGCCCCAGCTCGGCACGACGCCGACAATCAGTACGATCAGCAGGATAAGTAGAATCAGTCCCATCGCAAAAACCTTTCAAGTTAGTCGTGATCCAAAACCAAGGCGCCGGCCGCCCCTCCTCCGAAGCGGCCGGCGTCCTAGGCAAAACTTTCATTTACCGCTGCGCTGGTTTGTCGTCCTGCGTAGCGCATTCTCCATCCCTTCGAGCCCGCGTTTGACCGGCAGCACCGCTTTCTTCGGAAAGAGGATGAACGCGGCGGGGATCGGCGGCCCACTCGTGGGTAGACCGTTGGGATTGGCTTTCGCCCTTCGGCTAGCTTCCGCACTCATCACCGCCATGCTCAGGCGGAGGTCCGCCCGATCGTTCTTGCCGTTGAGAAGCTCGCTGTAGTTATGCGGCTGGCTCTTGTTCTGTTCGTGTTCATCCATCACGCACCGCCTTGTGAACGCTTGCTCAGGTCGCGCTCGGCCTGCGCCCAGTTCTCGTTGCATCGGCCCTGCATGCAGCCGGACTGTTGATAGAGCTCGTACGCGCGACAAGCGATCTTCTCCTTCGAGTCGATCGCTTTGTTGGACGCGTCCTGTGTTGATACGCCGCCGGTACGCATCGCCGCGAGCGTGAACTCGGGCGCCGTAACTTCCGTGGGGTTCTCAGCGGTATCGAGCGCGTTGATGTATCCGCTACTGCCTGTGCTTCTGGTTCTTGACATGGTGGTTCTACCTTGTGGGAAAGGGGTGCGTTTGCGTTGCGGTCGGAACAAATCGACACGCTCAAAGGAAAGAAAAATCAACGCCGGGGCAGGGAGTGCGATTCTGCCCGCGGCGCTGTACTGATCGATAGCTGCAGAGGTTTCAGCGCCCTTTCAGGCGCAGGGGTGGTCGTGTCGGCCGCTTCTTGTGACGGATACGCCTCTGTCGTTTCGGGGTCCAAACCGCTCATCAGGAAGTTCATCATGACGATCGGCAAAGTCGCGGCGAGTAGCCAGAGGATGCTCAGCTTTCGCAGCGGTTGATCAAAGTGTTGCCGTGCCAAACCGGCTCGTCCCCGGGCCTGATGCCCGGTGCGACTGGGGCTGGCGTAGCGGTCGCCGGGCCAAGCCCCTGGCCGGTTGTTTAGCGGCTGCACTCGGGATGTTGTTGTTGAAAGCTGCATCGTGTCTGTTACGTCTTTGGGTATCTAAACTGAGCATCACGCCACGGGTTTGTCGACCACCGGAATGCGGTTGAAGGACTCCGTGTCCAGCGGCCCGGCCAGTTGGAAGCTCTGCACCATCGTCGCGTCCGAGAGCGGATGGATCATCGTCCCGTGATCGGTCCCGAGCTCCGCCCCTGCTTCCTGGATTTGAACGCCGGTGATCTCTGTGATCTCGTGTCGCATATCGTCTGATGAGATCAAGAACAATTGACGGTGAAACTCCTGGATTTTCTCTGCCCCGGCAGGGTTTGCGGCAAGCGACTGCTCGGCGGGTGTCAACGCGCCCAGCAGCGTGATCACCAGCACGCCTTCGCTGAGCACAGTGGTCACCGAGCTCGGCGCCAGACCGGTCCGCAGTTCCTGTGACCTGCTGGCGGCTTGTGCCACCTTCTGTGCCATTGATTTCAAGTTGCCGGGCATTTGGGTTACCGCCTGTTCAATGTTCGGGCAAAGAAAACAAAAAAAGCCGACACGCGAAGGCAACTTGGGTTGCTTTCGCGTGTCGGCTTACTCTTTGACTGGCCTGCCGGAAACTCCGGTATGCCGTCAGTTAGTCATCCAACACAGGAGCCGATTCAAACATCGTTCGTGCTCCGTTGCTCAGCCAGTGTAGGTCAGTTGATGGAAATAGCAAGACAATTCCTAAAAAAATTTGGGGCAAGCGATAATCGTCTCATGCTACGATCAGTCCGGCATGCAGCCCGGCACCGCGGCCGACCACCGCCACCGAGATGGGAACCACCATGAAAACCACCGGCGAGATCGAATCGCAGATCAGCACCGGCATCAGCCGATTCGAGCAGGAATACATGGGCCGGGGCCCTAAGCACGTCCACTGCCACCTGATCGGCAACCTTATCGCGGTGCGTCTGGCCGGCGTGCTGACCGCGGCCGAACAGCAGTTGGCCAAGTCCCTGCCGTCGGATAAAGGCCGGGACCTGCTCAAACAGGTTCGCACGCAACTGATCGAAACGGCGCGGGCCCGTCTTGTCGCGATGATCGAGGAGATCGCAAGTGTGGGCGTGGTCAGCCTCCACCACGACATCAGCACGCGGACCGGCGAAGAAGTGATCCTGTTCACTTTGAAAAAAGCCCCACGCTGCCGTGAGAACAAGACGAAGTAAGTCTGTTGATCCTCTCTGCCAGACAGCGGGTGCCTCGGCCGCTTGCCGGCCGGGCGAACCGCAAGCGTGTGCCGACCCGGCCGGCAAAGGGCCGGGGCACCCACCATTTCACTGTTCAAATTGAACCGCTCACGACCAAGCCGCGACCCATGAAGCGATACGCGTCTTGCGTGGTGGCTGCTTCGCAAGATTCAACTAAGCGATCAGTTGCACCTGGACGTGGTGGTGGGCGTGATCATCGACCAACGGCACCGCGTGATCTTGCTGCTCGCTGCCATCAAGGATGACGCGCCCGACAGTCAGGCCGCCGAGAATGCGGATGGTGATGTGGTAGTGCGTCTGGCGGAAGCGGTAATGGATCATATAGCTTGACCAGTCGCTTGGGATACAAGGCGAGAAGTACAACTTGTTGTTGCGCAGCTCAAGGCCCAGCAGGGACTCGGTGATCAAGCGATACATCCAGCTTGCCGACCCGGTATACCAGGTCCACCCGCCTCGACCGACGTGCGGCGGCATCGCGTAGACATCGGCGGCGACGACGTAAGGCTCGACGCGGTAGGTCGCGATGGCCTGGGCCGAGTCGCCGTGCGTCACCGGGTCGATCAGGTCGAACAGTTCCCAGGCGCGTTTCACGTCGCCCATCTGTGCAAAGGCCATCACCGCCCAGATGGCGGCGTGTGTGTACTGCCCGCCGTTCTCGCGGACGCCCGGGACGTAGCCCTTGATGTAGCCCGGGTTCATGTCCGATTGATCAAAGGGCGGGTCGAGCAGTTGTATCAAACGCGCCTCGCGTCGAACCAACAGACGATCGACGCTGTTCATCGCGGTCTGGGATCGCTGTGGGTCGCCCTGGCCCGACAGCACCGACCAGCTCTGAGAGATCGAGTCGATCTGACACTCCGGGCTGGTGATGGAACCGAGTGGATCGCCGGCATCGTTATAAGCTCGGCGGTACCACTGGCCATCCCATGCGACAGCCTCGACACGATCGCGCAGTTGCGTTGCCTCCCTGACAAGGCGCTGGGCGATCTCCCCATCGCCTTGGCGTCGCGCGATGTCTGCGTATTGATTCATCACCCGGATCAGGAACCACGCGAGCCAGACGCTTTCGCCCTTACCTTGTGCCCCGACAAGGTTCATGCCGTCGTTCCAGTCGCCACAGCCCATGAGCGGCAGGCCGTGCTCGCCAAAGCGCAGGGCGTGATCGATCGCGCGCAGGCCGTGCTCGTAGAGGGTGCCGACCTCATCGGAGACTTCCGGCAGGCCGTAGTTGGATTCTTCATCAGGCCGAAGCGGCCGGCTCGTGAGGAAGGGGACCTGCTCAAGGAGGACGCCGGTGTCGCCGGTGGCATTGACGTAGCGACTGACCGCGAGTGGCAGCCAGAGCAGGTCGTCGGAGAAATGCGTGCGTACGCCTCGGCCGATGGGCGGGTGCCACCAGTGCTGAACATCGCCTTCTTTAAACTGCTGCGCCGCGGCGCGCAGCAGGTGCTCACGCAGGAGGCGCGGCTGGGCATGGACCAGCGCCATCGCGTCCTGGATCTGATCGCGGAATCCAAACGCCCCGCCGGACTGGTAAAAGCCCGTGCGTGCCCACATCCGGCAGGCCAGGGTTTGATAGAGGAGCCAGCCGTTGGCCATGAAATTGACCGAAAGGTCAGGCGTTTGAACATAGACCGCGCTGAGGGTCTGGCTCCAGTAATCCCAGACTTCGTTGAGGGCTTGGAATGCGTTGGGCACACTGCGGAAGCGATGGACCAGGTGACGCGCTTCTTCCTTGTTCTGGGCCGAGCCGATGATGAAGACAATCTCGCGCTCCTGGCCGTCGTAGAGCGAAATGTGCGTCTGCATCGCCGAGCAGGGGTCCATGCCCGCACCGACGCGGCCTGAGAGCCTCACGCGGTGCATGGCGGCGGGGTTTGCGGGCGAGCGGTTTCGGCCGAAGAACTCGGTGCGGTCGGCGGTATACGTTCGCTCGCTTTCGCTGCAATCGACAAAGGCAACGCGCTCGCCGAAGTCCGGGTTGTAAGGGTTACGTGTAAAGAGCGCGCCGCTGGCGCTGTCCACCTCGGTCACGACATGCAGCAGTGACTTACTGCGCAATTCGCCAAGGACCCAGTCAAAGCACGCGGCGACCGACACCTTCCTTTGTCGGCCGCTGCGGTTGGCCAGCTTGATGCGGATGAACTTGACGGGCGCATCGGTGGCGACGTACTGGCTCATCTCGCTGACGATGCCGTCCTGCGTGTACTCGAAGACGCTGTAGCCGAAGCCATGCCGGGTGATGTAGGGGTTGCGACCGCGGGCCGGCTGAGGCGAAGGCGACCAGAACGCGCCGCTCTCTTCATCGCGGATGTAAATCGCTTCACCGCTGACATCACTCACCGGATCGTTATGCCAGGGCGTCAGTCGGTACTCGTGACTGTTCAGTGCCCAGGTGTACGAGCTGCCGGCTTCGGAAACGAGCGTGCCAAAGTGTGCGTTGGCGATCACGTTCACCCACGGCGCGGGCGTATGCTGGCCCGGTTCGAGGATGATGACATACTCTCGGCCGTCCTGCGTGAACCCGCCGAGCCCGTTATTCAACGCCAGATCGCGCTGGGGCCTGGCAAGCGGAAGCTCAGGAGCGCGCTGCCGCTGCGGCAGTCGCAGGCTTGGTACCACCAGCTCGCGCCTTCCGCGCCGCTGAGCCTGATCCGCCAGCGTCCCGGCCTCATCAACAAGAACCAGGCGAGCGACGGTTTGCAGAAGCGTTCGATCTTCAGGGGCAATCAGTTCACCGCGCCGGATAAACACCCCGCCGGGCTTATCAAAAAGGTCCGCCCCGGGACTGCCGGCGACAATCCCCACGATCGACTCCTGCAACGACTGCTGGTAGACCGAGTCGTCCTCGTTCCAGATGACCAGGTCAACAAGCAGGCCCTTCATCCGCCAGTACGCGTGGGCCTGGAGCACCTGACGGACCAGATCGATGCGCGTGTGTTCACGGATGCGAAGCAGCGCGATAGGCAGGTCGCCGGAGATGCCGTAGCCCCACAACCCCGACTGCCCCCGGCGGTTGAGCGTCAATACGCTGGGCTGAGCGCGATGATCCCCGGACGTATAAATCAGTGAGCCGGCCAATCGGTTGTAGGTCTGGGCGTCGGCCTCGGTCGCTTCGAGCTGCTGGAGCATGATCTGGCTGTGTGTCCACGCCAGCTCTCGCACCCGGTCGGCGAGGTTCGGGTCGTGATACTTTTCCATCAGCGCGACGACCGCCTCGCGCGACTCGGCCACACCCGTGACCATGTCCACACGAATCGATTCGCCCGGCGACAGGCGGACCACGCGGCGAACCGAGGCGATCGGGTCAAGCACGGGCCCGCTGCTGTTGGTGAGTTCTGCGCCGCGGTCCATCGCGACGGGGTTGATCCGTGTCCGCCCCCTGCCGACGAAGCACATGCGATCGGTCTCGAACGTCGCCTGGCCCACCGTCTCGCCACGCACCGCCATCAGGTGCATCATCCACGGCGGGTGCTCGCCAACAGACCGAGGCCGACGTGTACAGATCACCGCCTGCCGCGCCTAGACCAGCTCCGTCTGCACGAACAGGTTGCTGAACGCGGGGTGGGCCATGTCCTGGGCCTGCGGCGCCAGCACCACTTCCATGTAACTGGTCACCTCAAGAGTACGCGGCACCAACCCGCGGTTGGTGATCGTCACGCGACGCAGCTCAATGTCATCTTCCGTAGAAACCGTGATCTCCGTATGCGTCAGGATGTCGTGATCGCGGCGGCGGAACTCGGCGCGGTCGTGCGTGAAGATCGCCTCGTACGAGTCATCTCGCGTGAGCGTCGGGTTCAGCGCAGTCGACCAGACCGCGCCGCTGTCCAGATCGCGGAGGTAGCAGAAGCTGCCGTCGTTGTCGCGGGTCGGGTCTTCGCGCCAGCGCGTCACCGCCAGATCACGCCACCGGCTGTAGCCGCCGCCTGAGCCGGTGACGACGACGTGATAGCGCCCGTTGGAAAGGAGCTGCACCTGCGGCGCGCCGCCGGCCGGGTCCTTGATGATCCGCATCGTCCCTTCGCTGGCGGCAGAGGTGATGCGGGCGGCCGTGGCCTCGGCAGCGTGGGGGTATACCGCCGCGATCGCCTTGGGTACGCGTTCCTGAAGCAGCAGCAGCGCAGCGCGAAACGCCACATCCGCCTCGAAACGGCGCTGCATCGGCTGATCCAGCATCGCATACGCCAGCGCCAACAGGCTCATGCCCTGATGGTGCGCCATGAACTGCCTGACGATCACGCTTGTCATACCCGGCGGCAGCCGTGCGGGCGTGTAATCGATCGCCTCGTAGTAGCCAAATCGGCCTAGCATCCCCTGGTCCGACAGCTGCTTGAGGTTCTGACACGCCTGATCCGGATCGATCATCAGCGCCAGCGCACTGGCGTACGGCGCGATGACCAGGTCCTCAGCCAGGCCACGCTTAAGGCCAAGGCCCGGCACGCCAAACGCGCGGTACTGATAGTTCAAGTGCTGATCCGTGGCGTTGTAGCCCGACTCGGAGATGCCCCACGGCACGCCGTGCTGCCGGGCGTAACCCCGCTGCCGACGGATCACCGATCGATACGTCTGGTCCAGCAATGTGTTCTCGTAGCTGGGCATCACCAGGAGCGGCATCAGGTACTCAAACATCGAACCGGTCCAGCTGAGTAACGCCCGACCCCCATGCGTCACGGTGATCGGCCGGCTCAGCGAGAACCAGTTCTCCTGGCCCAACTGACCCTGCGCGATCCCCACAAAACTCGTCAGCCGCGCCTCGGATGCAAGCAGGTCGTAGAACCCCGCGTCGGCACGCTGTTCGTCCACGTTGTAGCCGATCGAAAACTGCTCACGCGAAGCGTTGTAAACAAGCGTGAAATCCATCTCCGCCAGCTCGCTGCACTCCTGGGCAAGCTGCTTGATCGTCCTGATGCGATCGTCCGCACAACGCGTAGACTCCAGCACAGCAAGCCGTAGAGCCGCCAGCCAGTCACGCGCCGATGACTCATCCATCGCGATGCGATCTTCCCGCGAAAGATCGCCCGCCAGAATCAGATCAATCGTCGCAACCAGTGTCTGCCTAAGCCCCGCCAGCACACGCAACGTAACGCCTCGTTGTAAGCCAACCAGTTGCGACTGCAACTGCATCAAGCGCTGCGCCTGTTCGCTCGTACCTGCCCTCCACAACCCCGCGGGTGCCTCGGCCAGCGCCAGCCACGGAGCCACCAACAGCACATCCTTGCGATGCGCCATCGCATCGCGCTCGAGCGCCTGCCGCCACCAGTTACGCTCGGCATCCGCGATAGTGCCCGGATCAAATGAGCCGGCAGCCTCTGCAATCTCTCTCAACTCGCGCAAAATCCCTTGCAAACCCTGTGACGACGACTGGCTTTGAGTGTCTATCGTCTCCCCAGGTTCGCCATGATCGGACAGGCGCTTGATCAGGTCTTTGAGCAGGCGAACGAATTGCGGCGTTGCGACCGGCGTACGCAGTTCTTCATCGCCAGGGTGCATGCCGCGGGCCGCCGCAAGCGCCGCATACGCGGTATCCCGCAGCCCCACCAGAACGCGTGGCGACACAATCGGGGCGTCAATCAATTCCAGCAACCCCTGACGCAGGACCAGCAGATGGCCCGCCAGGTTCCCGCTGTCGACCATCGAGACATAGCGCGGCAACAAGGGCGAGAGCGTACGCGTGTCGTACCAGTTGTAGAAGTGCCCGCGATGCCGCTGCATACGGTTGAGCGTGTCGAACGTGTTTCGCGTGCGTTCAAGCAGTGTCGTAGCCGGGCAGTATCCGAAGTCATACGCAGCGAGGTTCGCCAGGAGCGACGCGCCGATGTTGGTTGGACTGGTCCGCGAGGCAACAACGGCCGGCTGCTCACGCACATTATCCGGGGCTAGCCAGTTCTCATCCGCGTTGACAAACTGCTCAAAGTACCGCCAGGTCCGCCGAGCAACCTGGCCCAGAAACAATCGTTGCTCGTCGGTCAGGCGTGCCACCCGTGGCGACAGCGGTCGACTGATGAACCACGCCACCAGCGGTGCAATCAACCACAGCAGCAGCAACGGCCAAGCGACCGCAAACACTCTGGGATTTGTCCATGCAAGCCCACCAGCCATCAACACCGCCACGACAGGATTGATCGCCATCCTGCCGAGGAACGCGCCGGGTGTGATCGACAGGCCGTGTTCACCCTCGCTCGCGGTTCGCCACTCAAGCAGGTGCCTCTTCGTGATGACCAAACGCACGCACGTACGCCCGATCGCGTCGATAGTGCGCGAAGCTTCAAAGGGGAGGAACACCAGCCTCAGCCCCGCCACCATGAACTGCTTGGCCAGTGCTTGGATACAGATCTGAAGGTGCGACCACCACGGCAAATCACGCGGCTTTCTCAATACTCCAAGACCCGCAGACATCAGAGGCACGGCCAGGAGTACCGCCAGCACGAAACATAAGCCCGCTACCGCGAGTCTGGCCGTGGGCATCCACATCGTCAAGAGCAGCAGCACGAACATTGCAGGCGAGACAACGCTACGCCGAAGATTGTCGAAGATCTTCCACCACGCCAGCGACGTGACCGCATTGTGTGACCACTTGCCATCGTGCCCAGGCACCCAGGGCAGGAGCCATCGGGCAATCTGCCAGTCTCCGCGGATCCACCGATGCCGACGGCTCATATCACCGAGATAATGCGAGGGGTGATCTTCGACAAGTTGTACATCGCTTAAAAGTGCCGAGCGTGCGAAAGCACTCTCGATCAAGTCGTGACTGAGGATCGTGTCCGGCGGAAAGTGCGTGCATGTCGCCATGAACGCATCGATGTCATAAATCCCCTTGCCGATAAAGCTGCCCTCGCCAAAGACGTCCTGGTACAGGTCGGACACGACCTGCGTATAAGGGTCCACCCCGCTGTCGCCAGCCATGAGCCGGACAAAGAGCGACCGCTGCGAGTTGGGCAGGCTCACGCCAACGCGCGGCTGAAGGATGCCATAGCCACGTACCACCCGACGGGATCGTTTGTCGAGGATCGGCCGATTAAGTGGATGTGCCATCGCAGCGATCATCTTGCGGGCTGTTCCATACGGAAGCTGCGTGTCCGTGTCGAGCGTGATCACATACCGCACACCCTGCAGCGCGCGATCGTCGCCGACGATCTGCGTGAAGCGTTCTCTTGCCCCGATGCCGTCTCGTAGAAGAGCATTAAGCTCATTGAGCTTGCCACGCTTTCGCTCGTATCCCATCCAGGTGCCGGACGACGCGTTCCACTTCCGTTCGCGATGAAACAGGAAGAAGATGTCTTTGCGATCATAATCATATTTTTCACGCAGTAACTCGATTCCATCGGTGACGCTACGGACCAAATCATCGTCACCGGGCATCGTCTGCTGCGGCGCATCGACAAAATCCGTCAGGAGCGCAAACTGCACGTGCGGTTCCTGATTCGCGAGGTAACGAACCTCCAGCGACTCAAGCAGGCGATCAATAGCCGCTGCGCTGGACAACATCGTGGGCACCACGACCAGCGTGCGAGAAGACTCAGGCACGCCGCGCTTGAATTCCATCTGCGGCAGCGGCCGCGGCTTGACCCAGAGCATCGCCAACCAGTTCACGATCTCAACCGCCAGTTGCGAAGCACACAACACCGCCGGCAACACGATCAATCCCAGGACCCACGCCGGAGCGCCAAGATCACCCAGCCAGCGGACAGCCGCCAGCACGCCCGCGGTCGTCAGGAGCAGAATCCCGCTGATATAGATCATCAGAGGCTGCGCACCCGCATACGCCGTGAACCGATCGCCAAGCGTTGGCTTCACCTGTACCGCCTCACGCAGCACCGGCCGACCGTGATCGATCAGGTAGTACCCCACGTGTGATTTGAGGTCGCCAGGCCCACCCTCCGCTCGGCGAGCCAACGCGATGCACCTGTGCGCGACCTCGACTTCGCTCAAACCGCCGCGGTGGGCCAGCCGCTCGACGACGTGTCGGTAGCGATCACGCGTCGTAAAGTCCATGTGAGCGTAGACACACGCCGGATCACCACGGAGCGTCTTCTCGACGACGCTGTGCTCTTCAACGAAGTCGCGCCAGTCCTGCGCATCGAGTAAACGCAGGCTGCTGATGCTGTTTCCGATGGAGACCTGATCGGCAGCCTGGCTCTGGCCGTCCGCACGCACGCGCTGCTCAATGGTCAGCCCCTGTTCCGAAAGCCGGTGCTCAAGCCAGCCGATCGCAAAGGACAGGTGCGGACTATGCCCCTGCAACTGCCGTGTGAGGTCCGCGATGAACGCACCCGAAAGTGCAGGGTCGGCACGGGCCATATCCGCAAGCACAATGATCAAGTCCGTCGGGTTGCGTTCAACCGCGGCGAGCATCCGCTGGCCCCAGTGGATCGCCAGGTCGCGATCGGCGCGGGCGGTCGACATCCGCGCCGCCACATGACGCAGGTTTTCAATCAGCGCCAGCCGAAGCATGATCGGGATCGCCCAGAGCTCGCCAAGCTTCAACGGCTCAATGCTTTGATAGGCCCCGATGTAACTGTTCAAACTGACCACATCAATATGCGCATCCACATGCGAGATCAGCTCCTTGGCGATCGCATAGATTCTTGGAAATCCCACCGCGGATGTGTTGGCCAGGCACGGCAGCGACTGGCTGTAAGAGCGTGGCAGGTGCTTCCTGGCGGTGAGAATCTGCTGCTCAATGAGATAGTAATTGTCCAAAAGCCACACCGCAGCGGGCGTAATGCGGCGGTCGCGTGCCACCGCCTCCGTGACCAGGTCGTACGCCCCCGTGATCACCCTTGCATTGTCATTGAGCCGCGGCAGCAGCTTGTCCCGCGAGCAATCCGGGTCGATCCGGAACTGACGGGCGAGCGACCGCGCATGGTTCTGGAGCCAGTCGATGCTCGACAGCTTCACTCTCAGCGGTGATTCATCCGTACCCGCGTGCTGCCGTGCGCCCGAGGCCTCTCGCGAAGACTGCCAGTGGAGCAGTCCTTTCAAGCGCGTTGCAATCGTAGGAACATCCAAGGCTCAACCAACTTTCAACGTGTAGCGTTAGGGCATACTCGGTGCCGACGTGAGATATTCAGTCGCATGCAATGTCTCAAGACATACTACGCATTGTTGTTAAGCGATGTGTCATAAATCTTGATGTTCACGTGTGACATGTAGTACGCACATCACGGCGAATCCGTCACGCGTGTCTGTATTGAGTCCCGACATGTCTCCTTGGACCACAAGTCACGATCTGAGAGAATTTATGCTGTTGGGTATTGCTTCTGCGTTAATCGTGCCTACAATGCAAGTGGTTGGGGCACGACACGTAACGCGGCTCCAACATCGGATGACTAAGCAAAGGACAAACCGGCATAGCCGGGAAGTCCGTTGAACAGTAAGCCGACGTGGTATTTCACCTGAGGGTGACGTACCACGTCGGCTTTTTTTGTCCCTGCGCGGGCTGAGTTGTACTCGCCCCGACATGACGATCTGGCACCGCCAGGTTGCAAGGGCTGTCGGCTGGTTTGAACTAACCCGAACTCTGGAGAGATGACGATGAAGATCACGACCCTCGCTGACCTGTACCTGGATCAGCTTCAAGACATGCACAGCAGCGAAAAGCAGATCATCAAGGCCCTGCCGAAGATGGTCAAGGCTGCGAACCACAAGCAACTCAAGGCCGGCTTCACCAAGCACCTCGAAGAGACGAAGGAACAGCTCAATCGCCTCGACACCATCCTCGAAGACCTGGGTAAGACGCCGGGGCGAAAGGTTTGCGAGGCCACCAAGGGCCTGATTGAAGAAAGCGCCAGCATGATCGAAGTCGACGCCGACGAACAAGTCCGCGACGCCGGCCTGATCTGCGCAGCCCAGAAAATCGAGCACTACGAGATCGCCTCCTACGGCTGCCTGAAGACATTCGCTGCACTGCTTGGGCGAGAAGCGGACGTCAAGCTTCTCAATAAAACACTCAACGAAGAAAAGTCAACAGACCAGGCACTCACCGAACTTGCTGTGACGCTGATCAACGCCGATGCCATGGCCTGAGTTGATGCTCACGTTCACCTGCGTTTCTCGTTGAAACGTAGACACCCTGTAAGCCGTTGCTTCAAGAGAACACGCGGCATCATGGAGAAACAGTCATGAAAACCAATCGTTATGTCGCGATCATCGCAATGGGTGCGCTTGTGTCTCTGTCCGCCTGCGACGGGGGCAGCGACTCGGAGTACAACACACGGCCCACCATCAATCGCTCCGAACCCGACAACACCGCACGAAATGAAGGCGATGGCTCGGCCGAAAACAAGACGCCGATCGATCAGTCCGAGTCGAGCGACAACATCCAGATCACCGCACAGATCCGCCGGGCGATCATGAACGACGACAGCATGTCCGTCAATGCCCAGAACTGCAAGATCATCACCGATCAATCGGGCGTGGTCACCCTGCGGGGTGTCGTGAACAGCGATGCGGAAAAGGTTTCGATCGACAGCAAGGCCAAAGCCATCGCTGGCGTGACACGCGTCGACAACCAGTTGGAAGTCAAGACTGACTGAGTACCGTCAGCACAACCTGATCGTGAATCATGTTGTTTGTTCCCTACTGAACCACTTTTTTGGAGTTTACCATGAGTTCCACCGTATTCTGCATCGCGTCGTCCGCATCGATCGCCAACATCATCGTCTCGCGCCTTAAGAGCGAAGGCTTCTCGGATGATGACATCTCGGTGCTGTTCCCTGACAAGTCCACCACCAAGGACTTCGCACACGAGACAAACACCAAGGCCCCTGAAGGCGCAGCGACCGGCGCCGGAGCGGGCGGCGTTGTGGGCGGAACGCTGGGCCTGCTGGCGGGGATCGGATTGCTGGCGATTCCAGGCGTTGGTCCCTTCATCGCAGCCGGACCCATTATGGCCGCGCTCGGCGGCATCGCCGTGGGTGCCACCGTCGGCGGGATCACCGGTGCCTTGATCGGCATGGGCATCCCTGAGCTGGAAGCCAAGCGCTACGAGGGCAAGATCAAGGATGGCAACATCCTCATCTCAGTACACACCGACAGTTCAGAAGAAACCGCAGAAGCCAAGGAAATCTTCAAGAGCGAAAACGCAACGGATATCTCTACCGGCTCAGTCGCAAGCGTGCGGGCACCGAAGTCCGCAAGCACAAAGCCCGCGGCTTCGATCGGACAGTCAGCGAGTTCCCGAACGGACTCACGTACCAAACGTTGATCCGCAATGACATGAATCGCAGGCAACATCGGCTACTACTCGGCAGGGCAGTAACCGATTTCATCAGGGCCGCATCACCGCAGCCAGGAACAACCGTCATCGTGCTTGAACGATGTGTTTCTATCACTCGATGTACTCAGGGACAGAAAGGCCTAGGCCACCACCCACCATGATGCCCATTGAGATCTATATCGCGATCCTTGTTGCGTGCGCGTGTGCCGCAGTGCTGATGCTGTCATTCCTGGTGGCGGCCGCATACTTCAAGGTCCGCGTGGATGCGGTGGAACGCCAGCTCGTACGGCTGGACGGCGAACTGACGGGGCTGATCCACGAGACCCAGGAGTTTACGCACAAGATGAACCAGCTTGCTACCCGTGGCAACACCGTGATGCAAGACATCGGGCTGATGACGCAGACCGTACGCGGCTGGACCGATCGTGCCGACCAGGTCGTCGGCGGTGTGACACGTGCAACATCGCCGACCATGCAGTTTGTATCAAACAAGCTCGGCTACGGGGAAAGATTGATTCGTGGGCTCATCCATGTCGTGCTGAGCCCGGACAGGAAACGTTCACTAACCAGGAGTCTTGATATGTCAGAATGCAGTACCGGCTCAGCAACCCCCCGCATGATGTTGGCTTTTGGAGCGGGCGCGTTGGCGGGCGTCGCAATGGCCCTGCTCTTTGCCCCACAGTCGGGCAAGCAGACACGCGACCAGGTGGCCAGCAAGGCCCATGATCTGAATGACACGGCCGATGACGTGATCGAACGCGGCAAGCACATTGTTCAAGAGGTCAAGCACGAGGCGCACGAAGTTTTCGAGAAGGGAAAGAAGATCGCCCGTGAGGCCGCCGCTGCGTGATTGATCAGCGGTCGGTCGCTTGAGGCGGCAGGCATCAGTTTGAAGCATTTTTGATTGTTGGTGTGGGAACGACTGCCCGCAGCCGTGTGTGCTGCGGGCGGCCCACACGGGCGATCGCACAGTTCTTTGGAGTTTTGGATATGAAACGGACAACAATGATCCTCGTAGGATGCATCGCAGCCGCAGGTGGCGGTTACACGACGCTGGCACAGAACGCCCCGACAAACCCGCGTGTTGCCGGCGAGGCCGATGGCCAGAAGACGCAGCGCGATCAGAACAACGCCCGCGCACGGACGCCGCAGGCCAGACACCTGGCGCATGCCAGTGAGGTCATGGACATGACCGTGCGTGACCCGCAAGGCAAGGAGATCGGCGAGGTCGAGGACCTCATTATTGACTCGCAGGGGCGTGTCGCGTTCGTGATCGTGTCGTTTGAGGACAGCTTTGTGAGTGACGACCAGTTCTATGCGGTGCCGCCGAAGGCATTGCGTCCCGGCAGCGACCCGGATCGTCAGGATCTGATCCTCTCGACAAGCAAGGAAACTTTCACCGCCAACAGCGGGTTCAGCTCCGAGCGGTTCCCGAAATTTGACGAGCAGAACACCCGCGACACCTACAAACGCTTTGACCAGAGCCCGTACTGGGAAGGCGACATGCACGGCCGCACGCGCGATCAGGCCAACCCCAATGACAATGCCTCCAAGCCCGGGCAGGATCGTGACAAGGATGCGCGTGAGAAGCAGCAAGATGACCGTGATGACAGCGCTGCCGCAACCGGCCAGAACAGCCACGAAGATCGCCAGCGTGCGTTCAACATGGCCCCGCAGTTCGATCACCGCTACGGCTGGACGACACGCGCGAGCGAAGTCATCGGCAAACCGGTCGTCAATGACCGCAACGAAAGCCTCGGCAGCATCAAGGACCTTGTTTTTGATGTCAATCAGTGCCGCGTGCTTTACGCCGTCCTCACCGACGGCGGCGTGCTGAATCTCAACGAAACATTCACCCCGATCCCCTACGCGGCACTGACGGCCACGGGCGATAAGGACCTGTTTGTTCTCGACGCCACCAAGGGTTCCTTCGAGGTCATCAGCTTCAAGGAAAGCGCCTGGCCTGACATGGGCAACCGCCAGTGGGCCCAGCGCGTTCACACGCAGTTCAAACAGGATTCGTACTGGGCGGTTGAAGCGAACGACGGTGCCCAGAGCGCTAACGTTGACAAGTCATGGCGTCACGACAGCACCTACAACAAGAGCTATGACGCCAAGCGACCCGTGACCGTCACGGGCACGGTGACTTCGATCAGCGAATTCTCACCTGAAGACGGCGCGGCCAAGGGCAGGCAACTCATGCTGCGAAGTGAAGACGGCAAGACCACGACCGTCCACATGGGCCCAACCTCCTACATGCAGCAGCAGGATGAGTCTTTCGCCATCAAACAGGGTGACGCGTTAACGGTCACCGGCGCGGCCTGCACGTTCCAGGACAACGATGTGCTGATCGCAAGCAAGATCCACAACAAGGACGGCAAGTCCCTGGAACTGCGCGACAAGACCGGCAGCCCCAAGTGGGACAACCGGGACAGGACCAACGATCGGGAGACTGATCGGCCAGAAGCAACCGAGCGCGACAACGCGAACCCGACTCGGCCCTGACGGAGGATGGATCGGGAGAAAGAGCGTTGCGTCAAGCAACCGGACCGGGCCTGTGAAGAACGCGGATAGGATCGGTGTGATAAGGACTCGATACCCTCCGATCCAATGCACCACTTGATTCTTCCTGCGTTTGACACACCGCCTCACCGTGATGTCCACCGGCGAAAGCCGGTGGACATGACTTTTTGAAAGCTCGGCAAACAAGTATCGCCTGCAAGAGAGGCGTCACAGGCATCGAGTCCTACTTCCGGCAGGCCGGCGTTTCGCTGAGGCTGAAGATCACGACTTTTTCTCCTGTCACCGTGCTGATGTCGTGATGCAGCGATCGGACCCTCACGCCGGTGATGATCTGGATCATCGAGTCGATCTGCATACGCGCACCTTCCATCATCTGCCTGCGGACTTCCTTGATCAGGTCTCGGCCCTTGGGCGACGGCATCGTATCCACCAGGTGCTGCTCGGCGAAGGTCATCACACACTTCATCCTGACGATGAGAAAATCGTTGAGGAGGTGGGCCTTAACCTCCTGCGAACCTCGGCCCATGTAGTCCTGCTCGAACCGCGTCATGCCCAGGCACACGGCACTTTCGAGTTCCGCCTGTGTCTTGACCAGCGCCGGTTCCGGCTCGTTTGTGCGTGCGATTTCGGCGTCGGCGCGTGTCTGTCGCCGGCCCTGGCCACGAAACACCGTCAACATCATCGCCTCCAGCGGCGCACGGTCAAAGGGCTTGGACATCTGCGGTTCATCGGCGAGCTTGGGGCATAGCTGCTGCACGTCGTAGCCGGACATGATGATGAACGGGATCTTCCGCTCATGCAGGATGTCGGTAACGGCAAAGGAATACTCGCCGCCGAGGTTCAGGTCCAGCAATACGCCGTCGACCTGCTCATCTTTCGCGAGTTTTTCAGCCTCCGGCACGCGCGAGGCGATGCCGACGACGATGCAGCCAAGCTCTTCGAGCATGGACCTGAGGGCGACGGCGACCATGCCGATGTCTTCGACGATGAGGATCCGCAGGCCCGCGAGGGGCCGGCCGCGATCAGCTTCGATTTCGGCGCGGGGTGTATTAGAGAGTCTGGTTCTGGTTGGCATTGCCCTGTCCTTTGCTGAGGGGGAAAACGATCTCGCAGCGCAGCCCTTGGGGGAGCAACTGCATGTCCACGGTGCCCGCCAGGTCATGGGCGACACTGCTCTGGATCAACAGCGAGCCAAAGCCGCTGACTTCGTTGGGCTGCACCGGCGGGCCGCCCGACTCGACCCACTGAATGCGTGCATGTTCGCCGTCCTTATCTATCGTGCGCTTCCAGCGGATGTCGAGGTTTCCCGACTCGTTGGACAGTGAGCCGTACTTGACTTCGGTCTCGACGGGAATCAGCTTCTGGAGCACCGTCTTCGCGACGGGCGCCAGGTCCGACCCGGTCACGATCGTCGCCAGATCGCTGATGGGCCGGCCCACATCCGTGGGGATAAGCCGTAAGACGTTTTTAATGGCCGGCGTAAACCAGCGGATCCGGCAGGTGTTATCCAGGAACAGCGTCGCGACCTCTGTACTGACCAGGAGATTGTTCAGGTCGTTATTCGTCTGCTCGACCAGTTCGATCTTGCTTCGCAGCTCGTTGTTGAGCGTGTTGAGCTCCTCGTTGAGTGACTGCAGCTCTTCTTTGGAAGTCTCGAGTTCTTCGTTGGCCGATTGCAGTTCCTCGTTGATCGAGAGCATCTCTTCGTTGGACGTGCTGTATTCCTCGACCAGGCGGTCGTACTGCTCGGAGACTTCATGCAGGTCCTGCCGGTTCAGGCGAAGTTCTTCTTCAAGCTGTTCGACCGTCTGGCCTGAGAGATCGCCGTCGTCTGCGGCGGCGGCAACCGCTACCAGCAGTTCTGCCGGCTCTTCAAAACTCACCATGAGTAGCGGTGCTGACTCCTCGCGCGGCTGACCGATCGGGCTGACGGTCAGCCTCACCGCCCGGCGGGTTTCGCCGACTTTGATGAACGCCGTGACGATTGTCGGCGATAGCCGATCGTTGGCCGCCTGCTCGATGGCGTGTCGCAGCGATGGTCTGAGGGTTGACGCGACCAGCACCAAGAGGTCGCGCGTCGGTTCGCCGCCGGGCTGAGCGAGATAAGGCGAGGTGTCGCCGTGATACACCAGCACCTGATGGTTCGCATCGATCACCACCGAGGGCGGCGCATACCGGTCCAGCAGCGCGCGGTGCGCCAGCGTCAGGTACTCATCCCGCGCCGGGCGATTTGTTCGGGACTGGCTCGGTGCCCCGCGGCGATGGTCCGTCACAGAGAAGCGAGGGAAGTCAAAGCCGCCGGGATGAACCGCCCGCCTGGCGCGGAAGATGCGCATCGGTGCCGAGATCGGCTCGAAGAGGTGCCCCTGCATGCCGACCGTCTCGGCGCTGCCCAGGAACAGGGTCCCGCCGTCGCGCAGCGCGAAGTTGAACATCCCCAGGATCTTCCGCTGGGTATCGGGCTCGATGTAGATCAGGAGGTTTCGGCAGATGATCAGGTCCAGCCGTGAAAACGGCGGGTCGCTGATGACCTTATGCCGGGCAAAGACAATCAGGTCACGCAGGAACTTTTTAACTTCATACGCCGACTCATGCTTATTAAAGAACCTGGTCAGGCGCTCCTGGGAGAGTTGTTCATCGATCGTTTCCGGGTAAGCGCCCACGCGTGCGACGGCGAGGCTGTCGGAGACATCGGTCGCGAAGATCTGCGGCCGGATGCGTTTACCCGACTGTTCGATCTTCTCCATCAGCAGCATGCCGATGGTGTAGGCTTCTTCACCGGTTGCGCAGCCGGCGGACCACACGCGGATCTCATCGCCATTCGCGCGCTGGGCCACCAGCGGCTCGATGACCTGCGTACCCAATTGCTCCCATGCCTCGGGGTCGCGGAAGAAGCTCGAGACGTTGATCATCAGGTCGCGATAGAGCGCCGCGGCTTCCTGTGTCTCTTCGCGGACGAGTTTTGCATAGGCACCGAAATCATCGACATTGCGGAGGCTCATCCGCCGCTGTGTCCTGCGCAGCAGCGTCGGGCGCTTGTAGTCTAGAAAGTCATAGTCGAACTGGTCGTGCAGCAACGACAAGATACTGGTCAGTGTGGCCGACTGAGCGGGCGACTCTTGCACAGGCGAAGCTTCATCCTCTACTTCGCTGTCGCTGGCAACGGAACCGTTCTGACTGGATTGCGAAACCTGGCGTTGCAGGAATTCCGGGATTTTCTCGACCGGGATAACCATGTCCGCCAACCCGGTGCTGATGGCGTTGCGGGGCATGCCGTCGAACTCGGCGGTCTCCGGCGTCTGGACGATGACCATGCCGCCGGCGGTCTTGATCGACTAGATGCCGCGCGACCCGTCCGCGGCCGTGCCGGAGAGGATGACCGCGATCGCGCAGTCGCCGTACGCCGCCGCCATCGAATCGTAGAGGCGATCGATCGGCCGGCGCTTATTTCGTTCTGCCTCGGGATCCATCAGTTGCAGGTGTCCATCCTCGACAATCAGGTCGCGATTGGGGATGCACACGTAGATGTGATTGGGCTTGATCTCCAGACCATGCTGCGCCGGCCGAACAGTGAGCGGGGTGTGCCGTGCGAGCAGGTCGACGAGGTGGCTTTCGCCCTTGGGGTCCAGGTGCTGGACGATGATGAACGCCATGCCCGCAAGCTCAGGCCCGGCCTCAAAGAGCGCGATCATCGCGTCCAGCCCGCCGGCGGATGCGCCAACCCCGACGATTGGAAAATCTTTGTGCATGATACAGCCGTCCATTTCGCGCTTTGTTAGCGCCACAGCGTGTGATGCACTCGCGGGCATCATAGCAGCAGGTCGGGTTGCGGGTCCCGGGAATCTTGGCTGCCGTCGTTTGATCGACAGTCCGTCCCAGCGCCCTGACCCTGAAAAGAGAGGGAGCCAAACCGCTACACATGATCTTTACTCAATTTAGTCCTGCCCGATGCCCATTTCGCCAAGCTGGTGGCTGGCCCAGACGCGCCATTCGACGCGCTCGTCGCGCTGGACCACGGCCTTGAGCAGCGTGATCAGTTCGGCGGTCTTGTCGCCACGCTGGGCCAGTGATCTTGCGAGGTTGGCCTGGTAGTCGATCGTGTTGGGGTCGAGGGTGACGGCCTTGCGGAAGGAGAGGACCGAGTCATCGAGCTTGCCCGCTTCATACAAGGTCAGCCCGAGGTTGTTGTGCGGGCCCGCGTGGTCGGGCATGAGCCTGATGGCCTCATCGAACTCGTGCGCAGCCAGATAGAAGTTGCGTTTGAGGTAGTAGAGCTTGCCGAGGTTGTTGTGGGCCGGGCCGAACTCGATGTCGGCAGCGATCGCGCGTTTGAAGGCCTGCTCGGCCTGGTAGAGCTCGCCTTTGCCCAGGTGTTCGAGGCCCTGGTTGTTCTCCTTGCGTGCGTTATCCATGTCGCGCAGCGGGCCCAGGTCCAGCGTGCGGTAGTCTTCCTCCGACGGGGGCTTGGACTTGGGCGTGCTCTCGCAGCCGGCCAACAGCAGCGACAACGACAGCGACGCGAGAACGGCGACGACTTGGATTCTGTACGGGCTTACTGGCATGAGCGGGTTTACCCTTCCGATCCGGTGCTGTCCGGGGATGCGATCGGGGAATAGATGCGATAGGTCAGGGTGACTTCGGCATCCCACCGATCGCCTTCTTCTTCGCCGTTGGGGGTTTGCATGCGGATGGCCTCGGCGGTGTAGGCCGAATCATACGTGAGGTGGTGGACGAGCGCGGTAAGCTGCGGCAGCGTCAGGCCACGCGTGATGAGCACGGCGGGCTTGCGGAGGTATGGCGTGTCATCGATGCGGACCGCGCGCTGGTGTTCGATGCCGCCCTGCCACGGGCCGGTGAGGTTGGCCTTGAGCGCGGCAGTGGTGATGTCCTCGGCCAGTTGCTGCTGCTGTAGCTGGCTGTCGCC
>JBGSTE010000062.1:0-2458 GCA_041736655.1 Phycisphaeraceae bacterium
CCTCCCGTTAAGCCGCGCCCTTTCGCTGCGCCTCGCCTAAAGTATCGCCATGACTCAAGCGTCTACCGATCGGCTCCTGCGTATTGCCGTCACCGGCTCGACCGGGCTCGTCGGCTCATCGCTCTGCAAAACCCTGCATAAACAGGGCCGGGACGTCCGCCCCATCGTCCGTCGATCCACCGGCCAAGCAAACGAAATCCGCTGGGATACCGCGAAGCAGACCTTTGATCGCGATGCCCTGGCCCACTGCGACGCGGTCGTTCACCTGGCCGGTGAGAACATCATGGGCCGGTGGACCGATGAGAAGAAGCAGCGTGTGCGCGATAGCCGTGTCGAGAGCACCCGCGCCCTTGCATCAACGCTGGCTGGCCTGACCAACGGCCCGCGGACCTTTGTCGTCGCTTCCGCCATCGGTTTCTACGGCGACACCGGACAATCCGACGCACGCACCGAAGACGACGCGCCCGGCACCGGCTTCCTCGCCGACGTCTGCACGCAGTGGGAAGTCGCCGCGAAGCAAGCGCGCGATGCGGGTATCCGCGTTGTCCACGTCCGCATTGGCATCGTGCTTAGCCCCAAGGGCGGCGCGCTCAAGCAGATGCTTCTGCCCTTCAAGCTCGGCCTGGGCGGCCCGATCGGCGACGGCAAACAATGGATGAGTTGGATCAGCCTCCACGACCTGGTCCGCGTTCTTACTTACTGCATCGACACGCCTGCTATCACCGGCCCGGTGAACGCTGTCGCCCCGACACCCGCGACCAATCGGCAATTCACCAAGTCGCTTGGCCGTGTCCTGCATCGGCCGACGCTCCTGCCGGTCCCGTCCTTTGCGCCCCGGCTCCTCTTTGGCCGAGAGTGTGCAGACGCACTGGTGCTCGGCAGCATCCGCGTTTTACCCAAGCGCTTGATCGACTCGGGTTTTTCCTTTGATTTCAACGATCTCGATCAAGCCATCCATCACGAACTGCAACAGCGCTGAAGAATCGCATGCCCACCACCATCCTTTGGTTTCGTAGCGACCTGCGCCTGGCTGACAACCCCGCGCTGGCGCACGCTGTTGAGGTGGGCGCGGTTGTGCCGGTCTATATCTGGTCGCCGGAGGATCACGGCCAGTGGTCGCCCGGCGGGGCAAGTCGGTGGTGGCTGCATCAATCGTTGACATCGTTGGCCGCTTCGCTTGAGCGAGTGGGTTCGCGCCTGATCCTTCGTCAAGGCGATGCGCTCGAACAACTCAACGACCTCGCGTCAACAACCGGAGCGCTTAGCGTGGTGTGGAACCGGCGGTACGAACCGGCGCTGATCGCGGCCGACAAACGCGTCAAGCGTGGCCTGGCCGAGGCGGGCATCGAGGCCAGGAGTTTCAACGGCGCTCTGTTGTACGAGCCATGGGACGTGCAGACCAAGACCGGCGGGCCTTACCAGGTGTTCACGCCTTTTCACCGCTGCGTGCAGGCGATGCCCGAGCAGGGTAAGCCACTGGCTGCGCCCAAGTCGATCTCCTCGCCACCAAACTGGCCCAAGTCGCATGACCTTGATGCGCTGGGGCTCATGCCGAGGATCAAGTGGTACGCAGGCCTGGCCAAGGCATGGGACGTCAGCGAACGCGGCGCGATGAAACAGCTCTCGCACTTTGTCGATGAGCCGATCGGCGACTACAACCACGACCGCGATTTACCTTGGAAACCGGGCACTTCGCGCCTCTCGCCCTACCTGCACCACGGCGAGATCAGCCCGCGGCAGATCTATCACGCCGCCGCAGCCGCAACGCGTGGCAGCAGCAGTGAGAAGCTGAAACTGAACGCCCACGGCTACATCCGCGAGATCATCTGGCGCGAGTTCGGCTACCACCTGATCTATCACTTCCCGCACACGCCCGACAAGCCGCTGCGCGAGAAGTATGAAAAGTTCCCGTGGATCAACCCCAAGCACAAGGAAGGCCAGGCGGCTTTAGCCGCGTGGAAACAAGGTAATACCGGCTACCCCATCGTCGACGCCGGCATGCGTGAACTCTGGCACACCGGCTGGATGCACAACCGCGTGCGGATGGTGGTCGCAAGTTTTCTTGTTAAACACCTGCTGATCAGTTGGCACGAGGGCGCGAAGTGGTTCTGGGACACGCTGGTGGACGCGGACCTGGCGAGCAACACGCTCGGCTGGCAGTGGGCCGGCGGCTGCGGGGCGGATGCCGCGCCGTATTTCCGCATCTTCAACCCGATGATGCAGGGGCAGAAGTTCGACAGCGAGGGTGAATATGTGAAGAAGTGGTGCCCGGAATTGAAGGGTGTACCGGTGAAGTACATCCATCAACCGTGGGAGTGCCCGCCGATGGAACTGCGGGCCGCGGGGGTGACGCTGGGTGAGGATTATCCGCTGCCGATTGTGGATCACAAGGCGGCGCGTGAGCGGGCGCTGGCGGCATTGTCGGACGTTACTGGGGATTGATTCAAGGCAGTATTTA
>JBGSTE010000119.1:0-1524 GCA_041736655.1 Phycisphaeraceae bacterium
CCCGTGTCGGGCTCGTCGGCAAGCACAAGGTCGAGCATCCGGGCGTCGTGCTGGGCATCATCGGGTGCATGGCCGAACGCGACGGCACCGACATGATCAAGCGCTACCCGCAGATCGACCTGCTCTGCGGCCCGGGCGAACTCGACAAAGTGCCGATGCTCATCGACAACGCATTTAAGACCAGGATCGTGCAAGAGGATCGAGAATCGAGTGTAAGCAATAGCCGGCGGCCTACGGACGCCGGACGCGCAGACCACGGCCTGCTAAGCGGCAAGCCGCTCAACGTCGCCCTGCAAGGCAACACCCACCGCCGAAGCTCCACCCTCAGCGCCGCCAGCGACAAGCTCGAACTCATCGACCTCGCTCGCAGCTTCAGCAGCACCGACACCGACCTGCCCGGCGAGCACGTCGTCGGCGGCGGGCGAACGGCCTACGTCCGCATCACCCGCGGCTGCAACAAACTCTGCACCTACTGCGTCGTGCCTAACACCCGCGGGGCCGAGGTCCATCGCCACCCCGACCACATCGTCGACGAGTGCAAAAAACTCGCCGACCACGGCGTCATCGAGGTCACGCTGCTGGGCCAAACCGTCAACCACTACCACTACGACCACAGCGCCGCGGTAAACGTCGACGGCATCTGGCAGCCGCAGATCGGCACCGTGATCAGCCCCAACCACGGCAACGGCGGGCCTTCGCCGAAGTTCAACGACACGACCACCAGCTTCGCCGACCTCCTGCGCCGCATCCACGAAGAAGTGCCAGCCATCCAGCGCCTGCGTTTTGTCACCTCGCTGCCACGCGACTTTGGCGATGACATCCTGCAGGTCATCCGCGACAGCCCGCGCATCTGCCGTTACCTGCACCTGCCGGTCCAGAGCGGCAGCAACCGTGTGCTGGCCCGCATGAACCGCGGCTACCGCGTCGAGCAGTACATGGAACTGATCGTGCGCGCCAAGGACATGATTCCGGGGGTCACGCTGGCCACCGACATCATCGTCGGCTTCCCCGGCGAGACCGACGAAGACTATCAGCAGACCCGCGACCTGCTGAGCTTTGCACGCTACAAAAACAGCTTCATCTTCAAGTACTCGCCCCGGCCGGGCACCGCAGCGTACGACCGCATGGCCGACGATGTGCCCGACGAGGTCAAGCGATTCCGCAACAACGACCTGCTGGATCTGCAGAGCCAGATCAGCACGCAGATCCACGCCCACTATGTTGGCCAAACGGTCGAGGTCTTTGTCGAAGGCATCTCCAGCAAGACCCGCAAGGCCGCCAACGCCGCCGCCGGCAACATCGCCCTGGGCTGGAAGCAGGACGAAGAAGTGACCCAACTCTGCGGCCGAACCGACGGCGACCTAATCACCTTCTTCGAGGGCGACGCGTCACTGATCGGGCGGATCGTTAAAGTCAAGATTGAGTCGGCCCTGCCGCTGGCGCTGGTGGGAACACTCGCCTAGAGCGGATTGACTTCACAAGTAGCGGCCTGTCTTGCTCCCTCTCCCTTCCAGGGAGAGGGCT
>JBGSTE010000159.1:0-4884 GCA_041736655.1 Phycisphaeraceae bacterium
AAGGATTTGCACGCACCGAATCTGCCGTTCGTCATCGCCGAAACCGGCATGAGCGGCCGCGAAGAAAAACACCCGCGGGCCCTCTCGCTGATGAAAGCCCAAGCGGCCGTCGCAGAGCACGAAGAGTTTCAAGGCAACGTCGCCTTCGTCGGCACGCGGAACTTCTATCGCCCGCCGGAAGATTCTCCCTCAGGCCAGCAGTATCACTGGAACAGCAACGCCGAAACCTACTATCTCATCGGCCAAGGCATGGGACAGGCCATGGCCGAACTTGTCCCCGAGCCCAGCTCACTGATCCTCCTGGGCGCAGCGGGCCTGTTCACAGCCAGCCGCCGCCGACGCTGCTGAATCAGCGACACATGGTCACGATTTGCGAAGCGACTCGGATTTGCCGCGTGCTGAAGTGCAGTTGTGTCACTTGGTTTCGAGCCCGACGATCGCCTGGCCCATCGACGTGCCGATCAGGTAGTAGGTCTCCCAGTTGCGATTCCAGTGGTAGTCCTGCTTCGAAGGCGACTCTTCCTGCGACCGCTGGAAGCCGCGGGTCTCGACGCCCGCGACGGTGCCGGCAAACTCCGGGTGCTTCTTGGGGTCGGCCAGCGCAAGCTGGGCCTCCATCAGCTTCTCCACTTTCGCCTTGTACGGCGCGGTCTTGGGGATGTCCCACCCGCCCATGCCGGTGTTGGCGATCACAAAGGGCAGGCTCTTGATGCCCAGATCCTTGCGCATGTCCCGGATGAAGTGGGCCATGTTCGATTCGTAGACGTCGACCGCGTTCTGGTTGATCCGGTCGTTCCAGCCCTGGTGCCAGCCGAAACCGACGATCTCAAAGCCCTTGCCGTCGTAGTCGGGGTAATACTTCTTGAGGTTCCCCAGCACTTCCTGAGTGATCCGCAACACCTCAGCATAGTGAAAACCTTTGTCGCCATCCTTCTCCGGCTTGGGGTAGTTCTCTGCGCTGGGGGGCAGGAAGTTGTGGAAGAGCGAGCGTCCGCCCCAGGCGCACTTGATCAGCAGCACCGGGTCCTCGTAGTAGTCGCCCACCGCAAAGCCAAAGCCGTACTCGGGCCCGATGTGGTCTTCACTGGCGCCAAAGCCGGTGGCCAGCCAGCCGGACTTGGGCTTGCCCGCGTCTGACAGGTTGACGATATAGACATCGTTGCGAACGACCGGGCTGCCGTCCTTGATGAGGTGGCCATACGCGGCGGGGTTGGTCTTGACGTAGTGCTGCATCGTGCCGACGCCGCCTTGGACGGTGCCAAAGCCGACCATGTTGGACTGGCCCGCGAGGATGAAGACCTTGAGCTTGCCGTCGGCCTTGTGCGTCTTGGCCGGTGCTGCCTCCAAGCTCTGGCTCAGGAACAGGCCCAGAAACAGCAGTACGAGCGTCAGGCGAAGTCGAGGGTTGAGCATGATGCGGGCTCCGGGTGTGTTGGCGTGATGATGTTGCAGGGACGCGGATTCATGTCGCCCGTTGCAAAGACTTGGCAAGATTTCGTCTGCCGTGAAGGGATGATACCGCAAGTAAAAAAACATCCCCGTACCATAGGGTACGGGGATGTTAAGAGTCACAAGATGTCTGAGTCGTTATCGCTTAGGCGCGACGACGACGGGCGATCATCAGGCCGCCGAGGCCCAGCAGCGCGAGGCTGGTGGGTTCGGGGATGATGGTGCCGCCGGGGCCAGTGAAGGCCGAGAAGGCGATACCGAAGTCCGCGTCGTCCGTGTCGCCGTCGGCGTCGAAGTCGGCGATGGGGTTGTAGCCGGGGTTGCCAGCGCCGGGGCCGGTGAAGGATGCGAAGGCGATGCCGAAGTCGGCGTCGTCGATGTCACCGTCACCGTCAAGGTCCGGCGTCTTGTCCAGGACCTTGTAGAGGAAGAAGGCCACGTCAACCTTCGTCGAATTGTTGTCTTCGTTGAAGTCGTAGGTGTCCACACCGATCTGCGGAGCAGCGACAGCGGCGGTAAGCAGGGTGATGTCGGCCGAGTCAACAGCGCCGTCGCTGTTGAAGTCGCCGGGGACCAGCTTCTGCAGGAGGATGTCCGTGCCACCGGGGTTGAGGTAGCCGGCGTTGTTGGCCCAGCTGCCGTCGGTGTTCGAGTAGACGTAAGTCTTGAGCTTACCGGCCGAAGCGGCTTCGCTGGTGGTTTCGTTACCGCCACCTGCAACAAATTTCTTCCAGATCTCGTTGCCAGCCAGGTCGAACTTCGCGATGAAGCTGTCGAGCAGCCCGCTGCCGTCGCCGAAGGCGCCGCCGGCACTGTTGGCGAAGTAGCCCGCAACGTAGATCTCGCTGTCGATCACGTCGATCGTACGGACACGCTCGGCATCGGTTCCCAGCGAGAGGTCCAGGTCCTTGCTCCACAGGACCGCGCCCGCAGCGTCACGCATTTCGAAGTAGGCGTCGTCACCCTTTTCGCCGCCCCAGAGCGAGCGGTTGGTTCCGTCGCCAACACCGGTGACGGCGGTGATGATGTCAAAGCCCACTTCGTCCCAGGTCACGGCGTACTGCAGCACGTTGCTGCTGTTGTAGGCCGAGCCGATGCCCGCGGGGTCGAGGTTGCGGAAGGAGTTCACGAAGGAGATCGACGGGGCAGCGCCCGATCCGTCCGGGTCCCATGCGTTGGAGGTCGACTCTGCACGCGAGTGCGAGAGGCCGCCGCCGTAGTACCAGCCGCTGTTCTCGTCAACGCCGGCCGCGTTGTACGAACCCATGTTCGACCAGGTGGCGAGGTTGGTGTCGGAGGTCAGGATCGGCATCTTGGCCGGACCGTCGAGTGTGTTGGTGGTGTAGTTGTAGCGACCGATACTGGGCAGGTATGCGGGCTGTGTGCCGTTGGTACGCAGGCCGTTGCCTTCGTAGTCGCCAGCGGTTGCGAAGTCGCCAATGACCATGTCGCCAACGATGATCAGTTGGGCGGCCGACTTGCGCATGGCCGAGTCGATGCTGCGGAGCTGGGTGCCGGGGACCTGCAGACCGCCGCCGGGGACGAGCGGCTCTTTGCCGTCGCTGCGGAAGGTCAGGCCGTTGTCCTGGAACAGGCTGATGGCGTTGCGGTCGTCGATCGCGGTCGTCAGGCTGGCGTTGCCGTTAAGCTGGCCGGTCTTGTCCAGGGCGGACGAGTCGATCGACCAGATCATCGGGCTGTTGCCCATCTTGCCGACCATCGCGACCGGGTCCTGGATGCTGCCGGGGTCGTTCCAGTGCGAGGTGTTGTTGCTGTAGGTGTCGAAGTAGGCCTTGTTGCCGATGGCGTGAACACCGCTGGGGTAGTTCTGGCTCGAGCCGACGTGGCCGGGCAGGCTGGCGACGGTGATGCCGTAGACCAAGTTGCCGCGGGGGCTGATGCCGCCGATGTCGGAGTTGATGCTACCGGTAGCACCCTGCCCGAAGGTCTGGGTGCCGCCAGCGCGTGCATAAACGTGAACGACGCCGTCGGCCGTCACGTCCAGGCCACCGGCGGTTTCAGTGCCGGCATCGCCAGCTTGGAACGACCACTGCAGGCCGTAGGGCAGGTCGTAAGGCGACACCGCGTAAGCGCTGCCGGCGATCGTGGTTGCCGCACAGGCGGCTGCGAGAAGGGTACGAGTCATTGTGTAAATCCTCCGAGGGAGTGTGGATGGAACGAAACAATGCGTGGAAAACGCATTACAAGTGAACATCTTATCAGTTAAAACTCAATTCTGATGGCGGGCCGAGTCATCCCGCAACCCCTTTTTCTCTCTGCTGTTCTCTCCTGCTTGATGGGACGGTGGAGGGTCTTAAACCTAGCGCGATAGGACTAGCCTATCACGTTAAGCTAATGATACAAGATATTATTGACCAGAAAATCACAAAATTATCCTAAGGGGTTAGTGCAAGGGTGAAAGGCGCGGCAGGGTAAACAGGGCAGGGGGCGGGCTTTACCGCTAATGCCAATCAAAAAACCCGGCCAATGCGTATGCATCGGCCGGGCCATGGAGGATCAGAATGATTCGTGGCAGGTATTACGCGCGACGACGACGGGCGATCATCAGGCCACCGAGGCCCAGCAGCGCGAGGCTGGTGGGTTCGGGCACAACGCCCGGTCCGCCGGGGCCGGTGAAGGCGGCAAACGCGATGCCGAAGTCGGCATCGTCGACGTCGCCGTCGTTGTCGAGGTCCGCCGGCGAGGTGCTGACACCACCGGGGCCGGTGAAGGCGGCAAACGCGATGCCGAAGTCCGCATCGTCAACGTCGCCGTCCTGGTCAAGGTCGGCCGGGGCAAAAGAAACGGCATCTTCCTTGGTGAGCTGGACATTGTCCCATGCAGCCCAAGGCGTCAGGCTGTGGTCAGCGGGGTTTTCCAGCGCGGCCAAGCGGATCTGAATCGGCAGGCCGTCGTAGATCGAGTTCGCGGGGTTGGGATCAATCGTAACGGTCACGGTGTTCCACACGTTGGGTGTCGCGACCAGGACGTCGGTCTGGCCAACGACATCGCCGCCATCGACCCGAGCCTGAAAGGTGGCACCGTTGACTTCCGTACCACCCACGGCGAACATCAGCGAGGCACCGTACCAATAGGGTGTCAAATAGCTATCGCTGCCGCCTTCGGCCAAGCCCGCGGGTACCCGGCCCAAGTCCGCAGTCAGCACGTACTTTTTCGTGGAGTCGAAGGTTTCGGTGAGGATTTGGACTGCGGCGTCAAAATCGCGGATCGCATCGGTGGGTTCCGGCGTCTCCGGGTTGTCGTTGTACTCGTTGTCGAAGTAGCGGGCACGAACTGACCCCCTCCCCAAATCCTGATCCACCGAATTTGAGAGAATCCAGCCGGCGAATGAGCCGGAAAGGATTCCTCGATGAAGAAGCGTCACAGTCCCGAACAGATCGTTGCCCTGCTGCGTCAGGCGGATGTTGAGCTTGG
>JBGSTE010000160.1:0-1845 GCA_041736655.1 Phycisphaeraceae bacterium
GTCCCGCGCGGATCCTGATAGATGGGTCCGCGCGGGACGCTTCGCGTCGCCGGCTACACGCCGAATCAAATATGGATTGCCTATGATGTCCCCGTGCACCACACCTACGGCCCCTACGACGGCAAACCCTTCCTCAGCCCCGATGAGCTGTTCCCTTCGCCGCAGCTCATCGAGTTCATCCTGCAGTACGGCCAGCAGGCGCTGGATGCGCTCGAGAACCTCGAAAACCCCGACGAACAGGACCTCATCGATCAGATGATCCAGGCGGGGCTGCTCGAAGAAGTCACCGATGAGCACGGCAACAAGCAGCTTCGCCTGACCGCCCGCATGGTCCATGGCATGCAGCACAACGCGCTCTTGCAGGTCTTTGAAAATCTCAAGCGTGGCAACCGCGACGGCCACACGACCCAGCAGTCGGGCAAGACCTCCGAAAGGGCCGAGGGCCATCGGCCTTATGAGTTCGGCGACCCCTTGTCGGAGATCGACCTGGGCGCGACCCTGCGGAATGCGCTGGCGAAGTCGGTTGGGGGTTCGGGCACGGCCGCTGAAGCGGCCTCGGCCTTGGCGCGGTTGCCGCTCAAGTTGGGCATGGATGATTTTGTCGTGCACGAGACCGAGGGGCGAAGCGACTGCGCAACGGTGATCCTGATCGACCTGTCCGGCTCGATGTACCGCTATGGGCGCTTTCTCCAGGCCAAGCGCGTGTGTCTTGGCCTGAGCGAGTTGATCCGCCAACGTTTCCCGATGGATACGCTGGACTTTGTTTCGTTTTACTCATTGGCTGAGCGCGTGGCCGAGCGGGATGTCCCGCTGATCATGCCTAAGCCCGTGAGTATCCGCGACTACCAGGTGCGCATCCGCGTGCCGCTGAGTCAGGCCGACCCAAGTACACTGCCGCTGCACTTTACGAACCTGCAGCTAGGCCTGCGCGAGGCCCGGCGGATCCTGCGACGCAGCGGCGCAGCCAACAAGCAGGTCTTCATCATTACCGACGGCCAGCCGACGGCGCATGTCGAGCCTTCGTCAGATACCGGCGAAGAGATGCTCTACCTGCTCTACCCGCCCAGCGAGCGTACCGCGACCGAGACGCTCAAGGAAGCCATGCTCTGCGTCAAGAGCGGCATCCGTTTCGCCAGCTTCGCGTTGATCGAGGACTACTGGGGCATGGAGTGGGTCGACTTCATCGAGCGGCTGACCCGCCTGACCCGTGGCGTGGCGTACTACTGCGCCAGCGACGACCTGAGTTCGACCGTCATCGAGAGCTATCTGTCCGGTAAGAAGCAGAAAAGCTTCATCAGCTAGCCGAGATGATCCGCGAAACAAAAACCTTGCTTGACACCGCCTTGGCGTGTTGATGATCCGCTAAACTGTCGTGCGATGATGACACAGGCCAGCCCGCTCACGATCCAGACCTTCTGCCTCGGCCAATGGCAGACCAACTGTTACGTGCTTTCGGTCGGGCGATCGTGCTGGATCGTCGATGCCGGCTTTGATCCCGAGCCGATGCTCGACGCGATCCAGCAGCGCGGGCTTAAGCTCGAGAAAGTCGTGCTGACGCACGCGCACCTGGACCATATCGCCGGGCTCCATGCGGTGCGACGACGGTATCCGGATGTACCGATCCTGATCCATGCCGACGAGCAGGAGTTTTTGACCGACACGCGATTGAACTTGAGCGCGGCGTTTGTCCAGCCGGTGGTGGCGCTGACCCCCTCCCCAAATCCTGATCCACCGAATTTGAGAGAATCCAGCCGGCGAATGAGCCGGAAAGGATTCCTCGATGAAGAAGCGTCACAGTCCCGAACAGATCGTTGCCCTGCTGCGTCAGGCGGATGTTGAGCTTGG
>JBGSTE010000161.1:0-2647 GCA_041736655.1 Phycisphaeraceae bacterium
CCGAGGTCTCGCTCCTCGTCTCCGGCACAGGCGACGTCATCGAACCCAGCGACGGCATCATCGGCATCGGCTCCGGCGGCTCCTTTGCCACCGCCGCCGCCCGTGCACTCCTCACCCACACCCCACAACAACCCGCCGACATCTGCCAACACAGCCTCCAGATCGCCGGCGAACTCTGCATCTACACCAACACCCACATCACAATGCTCAAGCTCGATTAACACACCCCGCAACGCATTCTCACCCCCACGAAGCGACGCGGCTCCGCCGCGCACAACCCCCCGTAGGACAGGCATTCCTGCCTGTCACCTCAACCCAGGCATTCCTGCCCGAGACCTTCATCAACCCCACCAAAGCCCGCAGCTTGCCCGCCTTGGGGCACGCTGCGGGGTCAAGTCCCCAGTTGCCCCACCCCAACCAGCACCACAACATAACCGCCCCCTCAATCATGGAATCTCCAGCAGATTATTGGACAAATCGACGCGCGACCGACATAATCAACGCATGCACCTCACACCTGAACAAACCTTGAAAGCCCATCAAAAGGCATCCGCCAAGCTCATGCGTGAGATCGGCGACGATCCCAAGAAGGCCCGTGCTTACCTCATCAAGCTCGGTGTCCTTGAAAAAGATAAGACCTCTACCCGTGGTGTCCGCTTCACGAAAAAATATCGTACGCAAGGCTGATCCCAGTGGACATCGCGCTGCCGTCATTCATCCTGGGGTATCACGGCTGCGATCAAAAACTCGCTGACGACGTCATCGCAGGCAAACAGCAGCTGCAAACCAGCACCAACGACTACGACTGGCTAGGCGAAGGAATCTACTTCTGGGAGCACAATGCCCAACGAGCCTATGAGTTCGCGGTCGAGCGCAAAAAACAAAAGCACCCTTCAGGCCAGAAGATCAAAACGCCTGCGGTGATTGGTGCAGTGATCAACCTGGGTTTTTGCCTGAACCTGCTGGACGCCAGCTATATCGCGCTGGTCAGGCAGGCCCACAACGACCTCGTCAGTATCGCAAGCAAGTCCGGCGATCCGCTGCCGAAGAACACCGGCGGCCAGGATTTAGTTAACCGAAAACTCGACTGTGCAGTGATCAACCAGCTCCACAAGATCCAGCAGAACACAGGTCAACCCCCCTTTGATACGCTCCGCGCCGCGTTCTTCGAGGGCAAACCCCTCTACGACAACGCCGGCTTCGCCGCCAGCACTCATATCCAGATCGCCGTCCGCAACCCCCAATGCATCCTCGGCACCTTCCACCCGCTGGACGAAAAGGCCAGGCCCCGCAAGTTCAAGTGATAGACACTGCAGTCGGACGCGAACGGCTGCTGGTCTTCAACATCGGCGGCAACAAGTACCGCCTGATCGCGCGGGTGAAATACGAGTGGGGCCTACTCAACGTCCGCGCCGTATTGACCCACGACCAGTATAACAAGGGAACTTGGAAGTGTAATCCACCCTCACCAAACCCAACGCCGGATCAAGCCGTCCGCTGCCCCGGACCATGGCCGGGCTGCTCAAACGCTACACCCCCCAGCCGCATTCATGGGCTGAGCCCCCGCAACAGATGACAGGTGACACATCAACGCCTATGTGTTCCGGGTTCTTCGCAAGACTTCACCCCGGCCACCCGCCGAGTGGGGCCTGCGCGTTACTTGTACATTTGAGCCTTGCAACTGGCGTCTTAAAAAGCCACAATACACGCGAGTGTGCCAAAGATCAGTTGGACGTCATCGCAACGGTTTACCCTGACGAGCCCGGTTTGTTTCACGATCCCGACGATTGGGAAGAACCTCAATAAAACCATGCAGGCAACAGACAATGCATCTCATCTACCTTGATGAATCCGGGAATACGGGCAATAACCTCAACGACCCAGAGCAGCCAATTTTCCTCTTGTCGGCAATGGTGCTCGTTGAGGATAAGTGGCAAAGCCTCGAAGCTGCACTGGAAAGAATCTTGGACGAACGTCTGCCCCATTGGCGAACCACGCCGAATTTTGAAGTGCATGGAACCGAGCTACGCTCAGGCAAGGGGCCGTTCGCCGGGATGAGTGTCGATGATCGCATCGCATTCAGAGATGCATGGATGCAGACAGGAATCGACCATGACGTATGTCTCATGCATCGTGCGGTTGAAAAGCGAAAATACGCCAAATGGCTCAACGACACCTTCGGATCGTCGGTGTTTTTGAATCCGCACGTTGCCGCGTTCGCCTTGCTATCACGATGCATCGACAACTATCTCCAACAGCAATCGGAAGACGCACTCGCAATTCTGATCTCTGATGAAAACAAGGAGGTCGTGGATGACATCGAAAAAGCGATCCGCGAGCTTCGAGTTTTCGAGGGCGCATTAAAGTTGTCTCGTATCATTGAGAAAGGATTCTTCATCGATTCTCGCTTGAGCCTGCCATTGCAACTCTGCGATCTCTACACGTTATCGCTGCGTAAACGGACTGAGCGAGAACACGGATACCCCGCGAAGTCGATCGACGACACGTGACCCCCTCCCCAAATCCTGATCCACCGAATTTGAGAGAATCCAGCCGGCGAATGAGCCGGAAAGGATTCCTCGATGAAGAAGCGTCACAGTCCCGAACAGATCGTTGCCCTGCTGCGTCAGGCGGATGTTGAGCTTGG
>JBGSTE010000172.1:0-3423 GCA_041736655.1 Phycisphaeraceae bacterium
GCGTGCTGCGGCTGGACATCGAGCGCGAGGGCCGTAAAGGAACGGTCAGCATCCGCATCCCCAGGCTCGGCGCGTACAGCGACACATGGCCGCTCAAGTGCGACAAGTCCGAGGCGATCGTCCGCGACCACGCGCAGCGTCTGGCGAAGATGCAGAATCCGCAGGGCTGGTTCGGCAGCCGTGGGGGCGGGGACCTGATGAACTGCCTGGGCGCGTTGTTCCTTTTATCGACCGGCGACGCGGCGTACGACGAGAACGTCCGCCGATTCGCACACGCGCTCGCCGACGAGACCGAACGCCGGCCGTCGCGCAGCACCTGGCACCTGGGCTACCAGGTGATCTTCCTGTCGGAGTACTACCTCAAGACCGGCGACGAAACGGTGCTGCCGGCGATCCATGCGGCCTGCGACCTGGCGGCGAAGAACCAGTCCGCCGGCGCGTGGGGCCACAGCATGGACAACGTGTCGGTCGGCTACGTTCAGAGCGGGCTGATGAACTCCGCCGGCGTGACGATGTTCCTGGGCATGGCGCTGGCGCGCGAGTGCGGCATCACCGTACATGAGGAGGCGTTCCAGCGCTCGCTCGTCTTCTTCTACCGCATGGCCGGCCACGGCAGCATCTGCTACGGCGACCACCGGGCGGAGATCTACATCGATACCAACGGCCGAAACGCCGCGATCGCCTGCGCGTTCAGCCTCCTGGACCAGGAGCCCTACACCTCCGCCGCACAGCAGCTTGCCATGATGGTCGCCGACTCGTACAACGACCACGAGATCGGTCACACCGGCGGCGGGTTCAACGCGCTGTGGCGCGGCATCGCGATCACCCACGTGCCCGACGACAAGCAGCCGCTCGTTCGCCGACACATGAAGGAACTCGCGTGGTACTACGACCTGTGCCGTCTGCCCGACGGCGGGTTCAGCCTGCTGCCCTCGCCGCCCAGCGAGATGCGGTACACCGGCGAGGTCTGGGGCCGGGGACTGGGCATGACCTACACCGCCCCGAGACGGACGCTGCGCCTCACCGGCGGGCCACGCACCAAGTTCAGCAAGCCCACGCCCAAACTCGACCCGCTGCCGTGGGGCACCGAACGCGATGCGCAGTTTGTCGGGACCGAGTTTGCCAAGGGCTTTGGCCGGGAAGCCGAGCCGCCGCACGAAACCGTCGCGAAGCTCCAGAGCCAGGAACCCCTGCCCGTCGATGAGTACGCAAAGCTCATGCGGCACTACAACCCGGTGATCCGCACGTTCGCCGCCCAGAAGCTCGGCAAGCTGCGAACCGAAAAAACCTACGACGCGATCGAGGCGGCCCTCAAAGACCCCGACCCGCGCGTCCGCCGCGCCGGCTGCGACGCGATCTCGGCGTACGAAAACTGGGGCCGCAACGGCAGCGCGGGCATCCCGCGCGAGGTCGTCTCCAGGCGATTCATCCCGCACATCGAAAACATGCTCAGCGACCCCCAGGCCGCGTGGTGGGAAATCGACGGCGCCCTGTGGGCCCTGGGCGGCGGCGAGCCGGACGACATCCGCCGCAACCGCAAGCACATCGACCGCTTCGCAAAACATACGGAGTGGTACCTGCGCGAGAGCGCGTACTGGGCGCTCGTCGGCCTGGGCCGCGATATCACCGGCGACGAGTTCATCGAGCTGGGCCTGATCTTCGACCGCGCCAGCCACGTCTTCGAGCGCAGCAGCTACGACAGCGGCATCAACCACCTGCTTCGTCGGGAAAAAATCACGCTCGCCCCGCAGGACGTCGCACGCTACGCCAGCACCATCGCCGACCAGTTGTACAACGCCGCGATCGCCGCGGGCTACGACGAGTTCGCCGCACGCCACGAAGCAGCGCACCGGGTCATGATGGTGCTCAACCGCTTTCCCGACCCGCCCTACGCCCTGATCGCCGACGACCTGGTCAAGTACATGCAGGGCTGGTCGCCGGGCAACCAGCACAGCGACTGGCTGATCACCGGCAACAACTGGCAGCCGGGCCTCGCGGTGATCGCGGGCAAGCTCGGCCCGGACGCCAAGCCCCTCATCCAAGCCTTCGAGCACTGCCTGAAACAGGACTACTGGAACACACGCGACAAAAACCAGACGGCAAGCCGAGCCGCCATGCAAAAAGCCGTCGACACCTACCACGCACGCGACTGATCAGAAAGACCCACGATTCGCAGTTCAAGCCGCCAGGTTTAAGATGTTTAGAGGGCAGGCCAAATCAGGCCGGCCACACGCTGAGGCTTCGCCAGAGGTTGTCACCTGACGCCCACAACCCACAAGACCGCCTCCGATCCACAACATGAAATACCGCCGCATCACCACGCGGGGGCGAACCGACAATCAACCAACGACCCGAGCACACAGCGTCAGCAAGTGAAGAGCCGTGTGCCATCGACAAGGCTCGGCTTGTCAGAGCTTGCTTGCCTCGGCTTACGCGTCACTGACATGCGTTGCATGTCGGTGCGAATGAGTAAGATCCGCAGCGATAGAATCGGCGTACCACGATTCGAAACAATCTATGGATACCCAGCCAGCCGAATCCGCGCCCGTTCCGCCCGTCGTCATACTTGGCCTGGCCCTTGATGCCGACGGCCGAATCGCTTCCGATCTTCCCTGTTGGACCTGTGATTACAACCTGCACACGCTGCGGCTGGATCGCTCATGCCCCGAGTGCGGCACGCCTATCGCGATCACGCTCGAACACCGCGACTCACGCAAGGCCCGGCCGATCTCGCTCTACACGCTCGGCCCGATCTCGCGGACGCTCGGCTGGATCTACGGCTTGATCGGCCCGGCGCTGCTCGTTCTCCTCGCCGCCGTCTCGTCGGACCCGATCAATGTCGATTGGCAGTCAGGGCAGATCAGAGACTACATCGGTGTGATGTTGTCCGGCCGAGCGATGTGGGCGTTCGATCCGTTCCTGCTGTGGAGCTACATCGCTTATGCCGCCGTCTTGATCAATCCCGTCGCGCAGGGAAGAAAGGGGTGGGTCCGCGTCGGCCTGTGGCTCGGTTGTGTGCTCGGTCTGCAATACCAGATCATCGTCGCGCTGAACCTGATGGGGCCAACGCCGGAGTTCTTTGCCGCTTGCATCGTCGGCCTGATTCCGCCGGGCATCCTCGCGGGGTTCGTCTGGCATTTCAACGCTCAGGACGCGAAGCGCCTGCCCCGGTTTACCCGCAAACGCACGACGAAATCCGCCTCGCTCCAGGTCGGCATCACGCTGGGCGTGATCGTCGTTTCAACCGGCATTTCGGGAGGTTTGGTGTTCCTGCCGATCCTGATCGCCGGGCCTTACATGATGCTGATGTGCATGGGCGCGACGCTGTGTCGGATCTACCGCACCGACTTTGATCAGCCCGTCGAACGTGCCCGGCCGATCCCCGTCGCAGCCACCGCCGCTGGGTATCTCGCCGCCTGGCCC
>JBGSTE010000266.1:0-13277 GCA_041736655.1 Phycisphaeraceae bacterium
GACGCTCAGGTCCTTCTCCGGCGCTTCCTGCGGGTAGCGGATGCCGTCGATGCGGGCGACGAAGGTGGACTTCTCCGCGTCGACGGTCATCTCCAACTGGTCGGCACCGCGGGGCACGGCAAAGACGAGCATGTTCGAGAACAGGTCGAACGCCGGCGTACGCGGGTCCTCGCCGTGCGGGATGTCCAGAAGCGCCTCGTGCTTGTCCATCAGCTTCACGTCCGCGCGGAGCTTGGCCTTCTCGCCTTTCTTTTTCTTTCCCTCTTCCTGCAAGCCCTTGAGGATCTTCATCCCGCTCCAGCGCTCCTTCTCCGGAACCTGACCGTTTCGGAACGTGATATATGCAAACACCTCGCCCGCAAGAATCAGCGCACCCAACGGCAGGCCCACCCAGAAGATCGGCACCAGGAGCATCACCCCAAAGCCCACGATCCCCGCGCCAAGGTGGCCAAAGGCCCACTCCTTCTGCTTGATGTAAAAGTAACCCGCGTCCTTATCCAGCCGGCCGACGATCCAGGCCCACAGGCCCAGCACGACCAGCATCAGCACCGGCTTGGCGATACTCATCAGGATGAGCGGCTGGGCCTCAAGTTGAGCAATCAGTTGAAACATGCGGCGGTCTTCCTGGTCTTGACTGCGGTATGGCGGCCGTCTCGGCCGTCATCTGTCTTAGTGGGATGGCCGTCTCGGCCGTCACCGGTCCTGGTGGGTTGGCCGTGTCCGGGCCGTCATGATCTTATCGATGACAGGCCTTAAACCCGTCCCACCTGTTCAATCCTCATCCATCCACTCAGCGCGTCTGAATCCCGCGCAGACGCATCTTGATCTCTTCCGGGCTCGGCGAAGCGGCCTGCGCCACCTTCGGGTGCACGTAGTTCTTCTCCACCAGCTCCACCAGCGAGTCCACGTACGACTGCATCCCCGCCTCTCGGCTGTCGGAGATTACCTTCTCCAACTCGCCCTCACGCCCTTCGAGGATGTAGTTCCGCGTCGGCGGGCTCTGCAAAAGAATCTCCACCGCCGGCACGCGCGGCACGCTGGGCATCAGCGTCGGCAACAGCTTCTGATACACAAACGCCTGCATCTGGTACGCCAAGAGCGATCGCACGTTCTCGCGTTCCTCAGCCGGGAAAAGGTCGTAAATACGCCCGAACGCCTGCGAACACGACGAAGCGTGGATCGTCCCGAATACCAGGTGCCCGGTCTCCGCCGCCTGCAGCGCCGCCTCGAACGTCTCGCGGTCACGCATTTCGCCAATGAGCACCACGTCCGGGTTCTCGCGAACCATCGCACGCAGAGCCGTCGGGAAGTCCGGCACGTCGATCCCGACCTCACGCTGATTCAGCATCGCCTTGGCGTCGGTAAAGAGGTACTCGATGGGGTCTTCGATCGTCAGGATGTGGCAGCGACGCGTCTCGTTGATGTGCTGAAGCATCGACGCGATCGTTGTCGACTTGCCAGAGCCCGTCACCCCGCACAGCAGGATCAGCCCCTGGTGCACCTCCTCGGTGATCTTCTTCATCGACGGCGGCAGGTACAACTCGTCAAACTTAAGAATCTCATTACTCACCCGCCGGGCGGCGATCGCGCATCGGCCGCGGGTCAGGAAGATGTTCACGCGGAAGCGGTGCTTCTGGTCATCGACGATGAAGTCCACGCCCAGGTCCAGCGAGCCCCGCCGGCCGAACTCTTCCTTCTGGGCCTCGGTGATGCCCTCGAAGATCATCGCGTTGAACTCTTCGATCGTCGGTGCCTCGACATCCAGCGACTTGAGCTCGCCACGCATCCGCAGCTTGGGAGCCTCGCCCCCGCGCATCAGGAGGTCCGACGTCTTGTGCTGGACCGCCGCCTTGAAATACTTGTAAAGCTTGGTGTCGGCCAGGGTCTTGTGACGCGCCTGGTCGATGTCAAAGTGGGCTGAGGAAGGAATGGTCTTGTCGCTGCTGCCGCTCATAGGTACGCCTTGCACGTCTGGGAATCGAGGCCACCGCGCCAATCCACGACGCATCGCTCTACACGCCGATGCCGCAACTCCTTAGTCCGTGGCCTGACACGCACTTACGCCCCGCCATCCCTGGCCTGGCTCACCTAATGTATCACAACTCACGCGCGCTTTGCCAACCCATTCGCAGAATACGCCCCCGCAGCTGCCCAACGCCCGGATCGCCCCGCCCCAGACGGGCAAGGATCGACCCACGATCCGTGCTCTAGTGCCAAAGGCTCGCCTGGCTCATCCCTGTTACCGCCGACGCCAGCGCCTGACGCACCGGCCAAGCCAACTCCTTGAACCGGCGCAGGCACGTGCGGATCAAAACAACGCCGACCGCTGTTGCGGAAAACCCCGGATCACCTGCCGCTGAACCGCTACAACGGCTTACCAGCCACGTGATCCGTCAGAGGCGAAGCGGCCGTCGCCACACGATCACGCCTCGAGTCGTGATTGAGCGCGGGTTCCGTCGCCACCGTCCACGCAAAGCGCAGCGCACCGAGCAGCGCATTCACCATCAGCCGGGCAATCGAGTCCTGCCTGGCATTGATGGGACAATGTGCTGCAATGGCAAGCGGAACGCGTCAAAGAGCCTTGACGTCGTTGACACCGTGCAGGAACCGGAACTCGTGCGGCAGCGGGATGGCGTCATCTATAACAAGACAACGCTGTTTTCAAAGCAGCGCCGCCTTGCACAAATGAACAGCGTGACCCATCGGCGGTCAGTCGGCCGCGTCTTCAACCGCTTCGCCGGCATCCTGGATATCCTCGCCTGCGCCTTCCATCGTGTTGCAGCCGTAGAGCGGCAGCGAAAGGAGGCCAAGCAGGGCGAGCATCGGGAATATCCATCTAGGCGCGTCAATCTTCATGGTTGATTCTTTCATGTAAAAGAGAAGTCAAAGCCCAACACAACGATCTCAAACGCTACGCTACTTGCCACGAACAGCCCGCGCGACCAGGCTGATCACAAGCAGAGCAAGAAAAACAAAGAAAAGGATCTGTGCAATCGAGGATGCAGTCCCTGCAATTCCCCCAAAGCCCAGGACAGCAGCAATAAGCGCGATGATTAAAAAGGTAATGGCCCAGCCTAGCATCATGATCCCTTTCAGTTCAAATTTCCATCCGTAGCACGCTATGCATGCACTTTGCATAAATCAAATAAATAAAGAAAATATCTGCAAAATAAATGCGATAACTGCGTCTGCAAGCTATTGCGCAACTAAAAACCCAGGGGACTGATCTATAAAGCAAACGACCTCAGGCACGCACTATTTAACGGCAGCCATCCGCACCGGCAGACCCGCGTCCGCCAGCGCCTGCTTCGTTTCTGCAATCGAATACTCACCAAAGTGGAAGATACTCGCTGCCAAGACCGCATCCGCCCGCGTCTGCTTGAGCACATCGATCATGTGCTGCGGACTGCCACAACCCCCCGACGCCACCACCGGCACATCCACCGCATCCGCAACCAGCTTCGTCACCTCGATGTCGTAGCCCGCCTTCGTGCCATCGCCATCCATCGACGTCAGCACGATCTCGCCGGCCCCAAGCTCGACGACCTGCCTGGCATACGCGATCGCCTCGACGCCCGCGGGCTTGCGTCCGCCGTGGGTGTGGACCTCGAAGACGCATTCGATCTTGTTGCCTTGGCCATCAAGCTGATCGCTGATCGCTGAAGGCTCAAAGCCCGCACCATACCGCTGCCGCATCCTCGGCAGGGCCTCATCGATCGGCACCCGCTTGGGGTCGATATTCACCACCGTCGCGCAGGTCCCGAACCGCCGGGCCGTCTGGCGGACGATCTGCGGGTCGACGATCGCCGCGGTATTGATGCTCACCTTCTCCGCCCCAGCCTGGATCAGCCGCGTCACATCCTCCACCGTCCGGATCCCCCCGCCGACCGTGAACGGCATAAAACACTGCTCCGCCACCCGCCGAACCATGTCATACGTGATGTCGCGCGACTCGTGGCTGGCAGTGATATCCAGAAACACCAGCTCATCAGCCCCCGCCGCGTCGTACTGGAGGGCAATCTCCACCGGGTCCCCCGCATCGCGCAGGTCCACAAAATTGACGCCCTTAACGACGCGCCCAGCGTTGACATCAAGACACGGAATAATGCGGTGGGTGAGCATGGCCACATCTTATACACACCCAAACCGTATCACGCGCCTTGTCATAGCTCCGGGCGGAAGCCAGGAGCCGTGATGGCCGAGCACTTTTGCGCAATTCTTCGCAGTACGTCACTGCTTCTGGCTTCCGCCCGGAGCTATGTCAATACAACCCGCCCCGCCAGCATCAACCGCGATGCACTCCGCCCATAGGCACCCGGCAGGATTGCGCGAGGCAAGCGTTGACAATCAGTTGCGCGACAAAACCCTTGCTACCCAGCGACATTTCGCTAGACTGATAGACAACTTTGATATGCAAGATAACTGTTTGGTGCGACACAATGAGACTCTTTGTTGTACTGATGCTGCTTACCGCCACGGCTTGCTCAAAAAGCGATGAGCTGTTAGAGGCGACGTTGTCGCCCCGCTCGCCTGAAGTTCGCATCTACGCCGCAAATGCGTGGGGCATGAGCGGGAGTGGAAGAATGGTGCAGCAGGTCGAAGATGATCCCAATGTGCGAGTAGTCCTCAACAAGCTACTTTTTGATCGAGATGTCAAGCAAATTGGACACCTTCGACTTATTTGGATTGGAAACGACGGAGAGAAGGATCTGTATCGTGTTGCTGTGGCAGAGGGCATTGAGGGATATACGATTGATCAATTGATTCGATACGGCGGTGGCAAAATGATTCTTCTTGAAAGTGATACACAGCAGATTTGGCTGGACGACACTGAGGCAGCTGACCATCGCCTGTATTTGACCGGCGACGTCAGTGATGGATAATTCAGTGGTCGGTTGAACGCCTGCTCCCGCAGGCGGCCAGCAAAGAGCCGTTGACGTTAGGGCGACGCGTGTATGCTGAAGACCTGTACACATTGCGGTAAGAGAGTGAGTCGGGTGCCACTCCGCGTCTATCAGGACGCTGAGTGCGAATCATGCAGGTCTCTTGCAGAGAACTCGGCACGAAGCGGGCTGAGGCCCGCGAGGTGGCACCCGTCAATTGCGTTTTTTTCGTTACTGCGATCTATCAAGCCTCAAATTTTTCACAGAGCACACGGAGGCACGGAGGGCACGGAGTAAAGCCTTTTGTTTGATTGCCTTGCTCCGTGATCTCTGTGTCGCTGTGGCCTCTGTGATGGGTTTGGCAGCACGGGTTGTGGCAACAATTCATGACTACCACTACACTGGTTCGCAGACTCAGACGGAGTTTGCCATGAAACGCCGTGAACTTGAAAAGCATCTTAAAGCCCATGGCTGCTACCTGCACCACGCAGGCAGCAATCACGATATCTGGGTCAATCCGGAGACGGGCGCCAAACAGCCCATCCCGAGGCACAACGAACTGAAAACGCCGCTTGGTAAAGATGTGTGCCGTAAGCTTGGCGTGCCCATCATCACGAAGAAGTAATCAACCGGCTGTACGCATATCGCGCATCTTGCGCAGCAGATCAACCCGGCATTCCTGAAGGGCCTGAGCCGCGTCACGAGCCATGAAGAAGGCTTCTTCGATCGTCTCTGCCTGCGTGATCAGTTCCGGGTCTGTAGGCGACCGGACAACGAAGCCGCCCTCTTCTGCGACCTCCAGCGTCAGTACCATTTCGCCGTCGCTCACGGTATAGATTTTGCCAACTTCGTTTGTCATAGTCTTATTATCTGTTCAATCGTATGAAAAGCAAGCGTTACATGCAAAGGCTTACAGGCGCTGGATGACGCGGACGTTGTCTCGGCCGTCGTTGTCGGGCGTGGCGGGGTTGGGGGTCGTGGGCGTGGACCGTCCGGTGATGGTGTCGAGGATGCGGGCGATGGTGCTGAAGAGGACCCAGGCCAGGGCTGTGACGAACAGGGCCGCGAACATCAACACCGCGAGCGCGATGAGCGGGAGGAGGAACACGACCAGCGCGACTGCGCCGGTGGCCTTGAGCACCCACGCCGGCCTGCCGGTGGCCAGGCGCACAGCCTGGCTGAGCTGCGGGTTCGTTTGAAAGCGGGTTTGCCAGTTCATCGCCACATCATAGTCGATCAATCCAGCTCGATATCGATCCAGACCAGGTGATGGTCCGAGGCCTTGTTGAGGTAGGCGTACGGGTCATCACGCGTTGGCCAGTAGACGCCGGAGCCGGTGACGTTGAGGTCTTTGCTGGGCAGGACATAATCGACGCGGAGGTTGCCCGAGCCTTTGGATGGATCGTCGTTCCAGTCACCGGTATCGGTGGCGGGGTCGGTCTTGTGCTTGAGGTTGGCACCGGCCTGGAGATTCGCGGCTTCGAATGCACCGGCGCTGGTGGGGGTGAAGGCGTTGTTGATGTGTTCGTGCGAAAGTAAACGATTCATGGCATTGGGCCGAGACTCGCCGTCGTTGGGGTCGGCGTTGAGGTCGCCCATAATGATGAATCGCTGCGCGTGGGGGCGTACATCGCCCGGCTTGATAGATAAACCTGAATGCGGGATTGATAAGGAAGAATCCGAGATCGCGGGGTTGAGATAATTAAGCCAGAGACCGATCTCGTCGTAGTTGCGTCGGCCGTTGCGGTCTTCGGGGCCGTCGAAGACTGGCGGGGTCGGGTGGCTGATCCATAGTTTGTACTGATTTTTTCGGATTTGGATCGGAACGACATCGTGGGTTTTGCTGCTCAGCCGCAAGCGGCTTTGGGCGTTGGCGTTGTAATAATCTGAAGGCAGGTTGTTGTCGGGTAGGTCTTTCCAGAGTTTCTCGCGCAATGATAGGACTTGATCTTGGTTGATCGGGTATTTACTCAGGACGACCATGCCGTAGTGCCCGTCGAATCGGCCAAAGCCGTAGCAGTCGTTGGGCCGGGTGATCTTGCCGTCGCCGTCGAGGTCGACGTCGGCCAGGACGCCGGTGTTGACTGGCGGGGCGTAAATGTAGTCGTAGTGAATCTGCTGGGCTCCGTTCTGCGAAACGTTGAGGTAGTTGCGTTGGAAGTCGGCGTAGGCCTGGCCGGTCGGGTCGTAGTCGACTTCCTGCAGGAGCACGATGTCGGGGCGGACGCGTTGGATGACCTCGGCGACGAGCCTGGCCTTGGCGTCGTCGCCCTTGGCGAAGGCGGCGTGCAGGGCGCCTTCCTGGTCCCGGCTGAGCGCGGTGTTGAAGGTGGCGATGCGGACGGCAGTGGTTGACGGGCTGGCACAACCCGACAGGCCGGTTGCCAGGAGTGCGAAAAGGATGAGCGAGAAGGTCAGGACTGGGCAGCGTCTATCCATAAGATGGGTCATGCTAAGGCCCGGCAGTCAGGATTGCGCAAGGGCCGAGATTGAACCTGCGGGGTGTGTCGGGCGTTAAATGGGCGGGTGGGGCTTCGCTTAGCCTTGGGTGTGCGGTTACACTTGGGCATCAGTGCGGACAGACGGGGACTTGATGACGCGGACCAGCACAATCAGCGGATCGGGGATGGGTCGGGCAAGGACCGCTGTGCTGCTGTGCGCCCTGGCTGGGCTGGGGGTTGGGCTACCCGGCACCGGCCTTGCGGATGAAAAGCCAGCCGAGCAGAACGAGGTCAGAGCGGCGGAGCGCGTCATCGTCCGTGAAGAGCCTGCTGGACAGGCGCAAGGCGTTGACGAAGAGGCGATCAAGCAGGCGGTGCGTGAAGCGGTCGATGAACAGCAGAGCAACCTCCGCCCGGGCTTCATGATGGCGCTGGCGGATGAGGAACTCAGTAAGCAGTTGGCGAAGTTCAACGGCTACCTGGACCAGTTGGCCTGGGGCGAGGCGTTCCGGCAATTAAGCGAGCTGGACGGCAAGAGCCTGGAGGCGATGGTTGCGTCTGATGACAAGGGCCTGCACCTGGCGGTACGGGTGATGATCCAACGCCGGCTGTTGGCGATGCCTGCCGACGGGCGACGGGCGTTTCAGCTTTATTTTGATGGCCAGGCCAAGGAGATGCTCAATGCGGTCAAGCAGCATCCCCGGCCGGGGTCGGAAGAACAACTGGCGACGGCGCAGAAACTCGTCGACCGCTTGCTGGCGTCGAGCGTCGGGGGCGAGGCGGCGGAGCTGCTGGGCGATCTTTACTTTGAGCGGGGCAATTTCGCCAGGGCCGGCCGAAACTGGAAGCTGTCGCTGGACCACGGCGGGGCATCGGGTCGCGATGCGCTGCGTCTGCAAATCAAGCAGGCCTGGGCGATGCTCCGCGATGGCGATCAGGCTGCGGCCCAGGCGCTCTACGACCAGCTCAAGTCGCGCTACGACGACGCGACGCTGACCCTCGGCGGGTCGCAGGTAGACGCGCTGGCGATGCTGAACAAAGCATTGCAGGAGCTGGACGTTCAGAAGCAGGTGAACTTGGGCTCGGTTCAGGGTGATGTCTACCGGCTGCCCCGAGCGGATGCGCAGCCGGCCTGGAACCTGACGTACTTAAACCCGACCCACGCGGCAAAGGTCGCTTCGCAGGCGAATCGCGGCTATTACTATTATCGAAGCCCCAATCTGCTGACGCGTTATGTCCCGCCGGTGGAGGTTGATCAGGAACGTGTCTATTTCCACTGGCTCGGGGTTGTCTTCGCGCTGGACCGGGAGACGGGCAAGATGCTCTGGCAGTCGGGATCGATCGAGGATACGGCGGAGTCGGCCCAGATGCGGCTGCAGAGCAGTTCCTCGGACCCGTGCAACTACGCGATTGCCCAGTCTGAAAACGCGGTCCTCGTGGTCAGCACCGCGGAGGGCGACGATGAATTTCGCCAGATGGTTCTCAAGGCCTACGACAAGACCCAGGGCGGGTTGATCTGGTCCAGCGACAGCCGTAATGACTGGACAATCGATGGTGTAGACAAGCGATCGCACGCCGCTTCGCCGGTGGGAAAGGTCCTCGTGTCCGACGGCATCGGATACGTGGTGGTGCATGCACCGGATCAGTCAGGTTATTTCCTGCGGCGGTTTGACGCCGACACAGGTCAGGTGCACTGGACTCTGCCGCTGGGCGATGCCGCGGCCATCACGTTCTACGACGAAATGAAGCAGTTCGCCCAGCCGCAACTGCTGATGGACAAGGGCCTGCTTTACGTGATGACCAACAACGGTGCGCTCTTGGCGGTGGACACGGCTGCGGCCCAGGTCGAGTGGGCGATACAGATGGACCTGCCCTTTGGGGTGGGCAAGAGCACTGAATGGAACGGCATCGGCGAACCGCTGACCACGACCCTCGAGAAGATGGCTAATCCCAACGGCTCGGGCACGCTGTTGCTGCGTAACGGTGTGCTGTATGCCCTGCAGCACTACGGCTCGACCCTGTTCGCGCTGGATGCGAACCGGGGAGAGGTGCTCTGGTCCGCCAACGGACTGGACCGTGATGCCAGGCTGATCGAAGTGGATGACCGGCACTTCTATACGATGAACGCCAGGATCCGCGCTTACCGTATCGACGGCGATCATGCGCTGGCCTGGAATAACCCCAACACCACGTTCCGCTACGACCAGAACGGCGCGATCTTCATGGGTGGCCAAATCCTCACGCTCAGCAACAACATGTTGCGGCTGGCCCAGACCGACAACGGCGACTTCGTTTCGACCTTCAAGGACGACGACTACCTTGGCCAGCAGGGCGGAACGCTCTATCGCTTTGACAACCTGCTGCTGGTGATGACCCGCACACAGCTCACGGCCTATCGACTTGAAATGGATGGCGTGGTCGACGACCTCGCCCCGCCGGCCGACAACAACTGAACACCCCACTTCCCCAAGGAAAAGCCATGTTTGCACGCCTGACTGTTGCCCTGACCCTCACGGCCTTGACCTCCTGGTCGACGGCGATTGCTCAGGCCCAGACCCCGAGCATCAGCGTGACCGCCGTCGGCGAGGTCAAGGTCCTGCCCGACACGGTCGTGCTCAGCGGCCAGATCTCCGAGACCAGCGCCAAGATGAAGGACGCGGTCACCGCGTTCAACGACACCCGCCGACGAACCATGGAGGCGATCAAGGGCGTGCAGATCGCCAACCTCAGCATCGAGGCCAGCGCCCTGTCAATCAGCCTCGCCAACGGGATGGGCGGGTTCGATGATTTTGGCAATGACGACGAAGAAGCCGAGCCGACGCCCGAAGGCGCCCTGACCCTCAGCCAGACGGTCACGCTGACCGTCAGCGGCCTGTCGGGGATGGAGGAACAGGCGGTCATCGATCTGGTGGTGAGCCTGATCGGTGCGGCTCAAGAGGCGGGCGTGGACCTGTCGGCATCCAGCCAGGAGCAGATGATGATGATGCAGTTCGGGATGGATATGCCTGCCGGCACGACGGCGATCTTCAAGATCGGTAACCCCGAAGAGGTGCGGAAGCAGGCGACCAAGGCCGCGATGGATAAGGCACGGGCCGACGCCCAGTTCCTGGCTGAGCTGGCCGGCGGCAAGCTTGGCCGGGTCGTTGCCATCAGCGATCTGGGCAACGGAGGTGACGAACAGGAGATGAATCCTTACGCCATGATCTGGGGCATGATGAGTGAGGAGGAGATCGACAACGGCAGCGCCAGCTATGAGCCGGTCCCGGTCGTCCGGGGCCTGAGCGTGCAGTTCGAGTTGATCTTCGAGTAGAGCCCGGCCGGGCCTGTTTTGAACCCCCCGCCGCGTTGGTGCGTCTAACTTGCTGTATAAGATAAGTGTTCTGGTTCCTCCCGCTCCTCCCGGTAAACGCGATGCCCACCGTCAAGAAGTTGCTCACCGCCGCCCTGCTCGCAGCCCTGTTTGCGCCAACCCCGCTTGCGGTTCTGGCCCAGGAACAGGATAAGCCCCCCGTCGCGCCCGCTGAGCGTCCGGGCGAAGCCGACGCCCCGTCAGCCGAGACGCAGGCCGACGAAATCGACGTGGTCTTCGATGCTGAAGGCAACCTGCTGCCCAAGCACTTCAACCAGCGGACGCAGGAAGCGATCGAGGCGGGGATGGGTTTCCTGGCACGGACGCAGTCGGCCGACGGAAGCTGGAGCAACACCCGCGACGGGGCGAGCTACCCGACGGTGATGACCTCGCTGGCGGGGATGGCGTTCCTGGCCGGGGGCAACACGACCAGCCGTGGGCCTTACTCGGAGAACGTCAAGAAGGCGGTGCGCTACGTCCTCAGGCAGGCCAATCCGTCCAACGGGTTGATCGCCGCAGGCACGGAGAACGGCCGAACCATGTACCCCCACGGCTTCGCGATGCTCTTCCTCGCCAGTGCCTACGGCATGGAGAGCGATGAAGGCATCCGCGAGCAAATGAAGACCGTGATCGAAAAGGGTATCAAGCTCATCGCCTCGGCCCAGTCCAATATCGGCGGGTGGTACTACACACCCAACTCCGGCGATGAAGGCTCGGTCACAGTCACCCAGCTCCAGGCGCTGCGTGCTGCCCATGACGCGGGCTTTGTCGTCCCTGAAGATGTCATCAAGAAGGCCATCGAGTACCTCGAGATGTGCCGAACGCCCGAGGGCGGGATCCGTTATTCGTTCCAGAGCGGCAACGACACACGTTTGCCGATCTCGGCTGCGGCACTGCCCTGTATGTACTCGGCTGGTGATTACGAGTCGCAGATGGCCGAGGCCTGCCTGAAGTATGTCTTCCGCGAGTACTGCGAGAACGGGAACAACCGGCAGTTCAGCAAGAACAGCGGGCACGACTTTTATGGCCACTACTACGCTGCGCAGGCCTTCTACCAGGCCGGCGACAAGTACTGGGACGCCTACTTCCCCGCGACGCGCGACCAGCTGATCAGTCTGCAGGGCCAGGGCGGCGAAGGCGCGTGGAACGGTGACGGCGTCGGGCCGGTCTACGGCACGGCGATGGCGCTGACCATCCTGCAACTGCCCTACAAGTACCTGCCGATTTACCAACGCTAACTCAAAAGACCTGCCACCCAACCCCGCGACCGTACGACACGGACTGGGCATACATTTGCACCGATTCTGAGAACCCAGTCAGATGGTGTACCGTATCACCCTGCGACAACTCACGGAGATTTTGAATTGACCGACCAACATCATGCGACACACGAGGCCTCGGCCCCGGACATGCAGGACCTCCAAACCCTCAAGACCGCCTTCGACAGCGTCAAGGCGCAGATCGCCAAGGTCATCGTCGGTCAGGATGAAGTCATCGAGCAGCTGCTCGTCTCCATCTTCGCCCGTGGACACTGCATCCTCGAAGGCGTGCCCGGCCTGGCCAAGACCCTGCTCGTCTCCACCCTCGCCAAGTCGCTGTCACTGAAGTTCACACGCATCCAGTTCACCCCCGACCTGATGCCCAGCGACATCACCGGCACCGAAGTCATCGAAGAAAATAAGTCCACCGGCCACCGCGAGTTCAAGTTCGTGCACGGCCCGGTGTTCACCAACGTGCTGCTGGCCGACGAAATCAACCGTACGCCCCCCAAGACGCAGGCGGCGCTCCTCGAAGGCATGCAGGAGCGACAGGTCTCCGCCGGCGGCAAGCGATACCCGCTGCCCGACCCGTTCTTTGTGCTCGCCACGCAGAACCCCATCGAGCAGGAAGGCACCTACCCCCTGCCCGAGGCGCAGCTGGACCGCTTCTTCATGAAGGTGTTCGTGAATTACCCCTCGCCTGAAGAAGAAAAGCAGATCTACCGCATGATGACCGGGGCACCGGTGGAAGAACCGCAGCCGGTGCTCGGCGGCGAAGAGGTGCTTCGCCTGCAGAAGACCGTGCGACGCGTGCCGATCAACGACCTGCTGCTGGATTACGTGATGCGGCTGATCCGCGCAACGCGCGTCTCTGAGCCCGGAGCGCCGGACTTCATCAAGCGCTGGCTGTTGTGGGGCGCAGGCCCGCGCGGCGGACAGGCGCTGATCATGGCGGCCAAGACCCGTGCTGCGCTGCAGGGTCGGCCCGAGGTGAGTGTTCAGGACCTGCACGCGATGGCTGTGCCGGTGCTGCGTCACCGCCTGGTGGTGAACTACAACGCCGAGGCCGAGGGCGAAAACGCCGACAGCGTGGTCCGCCGACTGATCCTGGCGATCCCCGTGGGCTCGGACGCTGCGGCGAGCGACCGCGCGGTGCAGCGCACGCTGGCGTCGTAAATCAAAAAGTAGGACAGGCATTCCTGCCTGTTAGTACACCCATCACGCTTCGTGACAGGCAGGAATGCCTGTCCTACCACTGATTTGCTTATGGCTCAACTGTCCAAACTGCTCGACCCGACGGTCCTCACGCGCATCACGCCGCTGGGGTTCAAGGCCGCGCGCGTGG
>JBGSTE010000296.1:0-4719 GCA_041736655.1 Phycisphaeraceae bacterium
CCGGCGTCGTCCCAGCTCACGTTGATCGCCCCCGCAGAACCCGCAGCCCCCAGCGACGCCACCGCCACCAGACCCGCCAGCCCACGTCCACTTGATCCCATCGACTCCAACAACGCACGGCAAGACATGACCTTCCTCATCGCAGTATTCCTTTCGAGGTTGAGGAGCCATAGCGACCTCTGGCCGAAACCGGCCAGCACAAGGTCAGACCCCTGGTTGAAAAAATCCCTGATCGATCCTCAAACAGATACCCGGCACTGACCCCGATCTTTCACCAACTTACCGTGAAAGCGCAAAAAATCACATACCAGACCCGAAAATTTCACAGAACAAACCCGCCCCGAATGCGATAAAGCCCGCGGCACGCCTGCTTTGTGGCCTGCCGAGGGCTGCCAAAAATTCAACTGCTCACGGTTGCGCTTCGATCAACTCAACCTTGACGTAGTACGCGCCGAACTCTTTGCCGTCCTCGCGGGTGAGCGTCGAGGTCAGCGATGCCGGGCCGGCGGGCAGGTCGACTTCAATCCCTTTCGTCGGCTTGGTCGGATCGAGCTCGCCGCCAGTGCTCATCTCGGCAGGCACGCCCGGATCGGAGCTGTTGAATGCAAAGTCCAGCTTGAACGACACACACCCCGACGGCTTATCCACATACTCCGGCCAGCGCATCGGCGTGATGCGGTATTTGCCCGCCTTCACGATGTTCACCATGAAAGGCCCGTTGCCGATCCGGCCCTCGCGAATATAACTGTGGTGCCAGACCGACGGCGTCGTACCCTCCATGAACCAGTCGTGACTCATCAGCGTCGTCGGGTTCTCCGCGCCGCCGAGATCAAATCGCACGACCTCGTCAAACACCGGCGAAAGCGACGCCCACCACGTTTCGTACTCGGCCCGCAGTTGCTTGACGACATCTGGATGTTCTCCAGCGATGTCGCTCTGCTGGCCCGGGTCCTGGGTGATGTCATAGAGTTCCTCACCGTTGATGAGTCGGTACTGCTGAGTCATCACCGCGCAACTGCGCCACTTGATCGGGTGCTGCGTGCGCTGGCTGTGGACGAAGCGGGTGCCAGTCGGAGCTGCCGAAAAAGATGTGTTTAAAAGTTCAGGCGACAGTGATCGACCGTCTATCGGACCGCGCTTGAGCTTGGCGGGTTCTATCGGTTCCAGATCGCACAGCATGCTCAGCGTGGGCAGCACATCAATGTGCGCCGAGAGCGTGCCGACATCACGCCCCTGGTCGATCCCCCCGCCGGCCAGTGCAGAAAGAAGGGCACGCGGTGGCCGCCCTCGTACTCCGAGCCCTTGAACGCCCGCATCCCCGCGTTGAAAAAATCGTACTTCGCGCCGTTCGCCGACCACCCGATGGCCGTGCCGTTGTCGGTCGTGAAGATCAGGATCGTGTTCTCGCTCAGTCCCTTGTCTTTCAGGAAGGCACGCAGTCGGCCGACGTTCTCATCGACGTTGGTCACCATGCCATAGAACTTGGCGACCGCCTCGGGCAGGCCCGCGTCCAGATACGGCTTACTGTACTTCTCATCGACGTTCCACGGGTCGTGCACCGCCGTCGTCGGCAGGTAGACGAAGAACGGCTTGTCGCCGTGCTTATCCTTGTCCGCGATGAACTTCATCGCCTGATCAAACCACACATCCGTGTGGTAGCCGGGGAACTTCTGCCACGTTTCGTTGACCTTGTAGGTGTCGTCGAAGCAGTCGTGGCCCAGGTAGTTGGCGCCCTGGTTGACCGCCCCGCCGGGGGACCAGACGGCGTGTTCAAAGCCCTGATCCATCGGTCGCAGCGGCGCGTTCGCGCCCAGGTGCCACTTGCCGAACATGCCGGTGCGGTAGCCGTTGTCTTTGAAGTACTCCGCCATCGTGTACTCGTCGGTATGCATCATCGACCGGCCGTTGATCGTGTGCCAGACGCCGGTGCGGGTCGAGTATCGCCCGGTCATCAGCGCCGACCGCGTGGGCGAGCAGGTCGGGTCCGTGTGGTAGTTCGTCAGCCGAACCGATTGGCTGTGGAGTTGATCCAGGTGCGGTGTCTTAAGGACCGGGTTGCCATGCGCGGCGATGTCGCCGTAGCCCTGGTCGTCGACCATGATGAGGATGACGTTGGGCCTGGCCGGGGTGTCCTGGGCGAAGGTTGTGCAGGCGTACAGAAGCGACGAGCAAACTAGCAGGATCATGTGTTTCATCGATCAATCCCTTGTGTTAAACCCGATAGACGGAATCTGCCCATGAACTTTACAACAAACAGGCCGGCGTCGGACGCGCGTTGAGGCGGATTGAATCGGCGGGAACGGCTTTCAACCCGTCATCGCGGCGGGTCATCGAGCCTGACGTAGGCGACCGAATCAGCGATGACCAGGCCGTCGGCCCCGTCGCTGGTGATCGTCACGCGCGCCGGCCGGTCGGCGGCAAAGCGGTACCGCCCGAGTTCGACGGCGAAGCCGTGCTTGTTGCCCTGCGTCATGTCCCACCGCAGCTCATCGACCCCGTCGGCGTGCTCGATGCGGACGCGGGCGTTGGTCGCGTGGGCCGGGTCCGGCTTGTAGAGCAGGCAGACCCGGTACGCGCCTTCGTCGGTGATCGGCAGCGTGTAGCGGATCGTCGCCGAGCTGTCGGGCTCGGCCTTGAGCAGCCTGTAGTTAAAGAGTTTGCCCTGCCCGCCAACCATTTCCTGTTGCCACGGGCCGTCGGCTTTGACGTTCGACGCGTCGGTGTAGTGGATGATCCCGCCGGTCAAGCGCGTGCTGGCCAGGTCGATGCCGTTGGTCGCCTTTGCGCCGGGCCCGAGCTGCTGAGCAAAGGGCGGGACGATACGCGTGTCGGACGTGAAGTTGTTCTGGATCGAGAGGTTCCAGTTTTCCCAGACGGCCTTGATCGGCTCGCCGCCGGCGTTGTAGACGTAGTTGTCGCGGACGGTCGTGTTGCTGGTGTCCCAGTCGAGGAACACGCCGTTGGCCAGCACACGCTGGGGCTGACGATCGGGCAGGTAGCGGTAGCCCCAGATGTCGTAGAGCCAGTTGTTGAGGATGTAGTTCGGTGCACTGAGTCGATTCATCGTGGCGATGTGGATGCACGCGCCGTCGATGGTGGTCTGCATCGCGTCGTGGATGTGGTTGAACTCGATGATGTTGCCGCCCTGGTTGCGGAAGGCGAAGATGCCGTTGCGCGAGAGGTCCTGAAAGTGGTTGTGGGCGATGGTGTTGCCCGGCAGCATCGACATATTCAGCGGCCGGGAGTCGAGGTGCACCCCGCCGCCGTAGTAGCGGATGCGTCCGCAGTGTTTGACGGTGTTGTGGCTGATGGTGTTGAAGATCGGCGCGACGCGTGACGCCGCTTCGCCGGGCGTGTAGACCTTCGAGTCGTCCATGTAGGAGAGCCGCGCCCCGGTGAGCAGCACGCCGCCGCCGCCGGAGTCGTACACGCTGTTGTGGTCCAGGCTGTTGCGCTGGCAGTCCAGGTGCAGCCACATCGCGTAGCCGCCGATGTTTTCAAACGCGCAGCGGGTCACGCTGCTGTCCTGCGTGTTCTCCAGCCGCAGGGCGGCGTCGGTGTGAACGCGCGGGGCGATGTGCCCGAGCGTAAAGGCGGTGTGACGAAACGCCAGGGCGTCAAAACGCACATGGCGGACATGCGTGCCCTCGTCCACATCGCCCTTGACATGGATCAGCCGGTCCAGACGCGGCGCGACGAACTGCATCGTGTTGGGGTCCTGGCCCGGCCGGGTCATGTAGTACAGCCGGCCGAGGTGTCGGTCCAGGTACCACTCGCCGGGCTGATCCAGCTCGGCGAAGACGCCCTCGATGTAGAACCAGTTGTTCTTGTAGACCGTGCCGTGCCGCTCCGCTTCGGTGAAGTTCACCTTGCCCCCGGCCTTGTCGATCGACGCGATGGTGTTCCACTGATTGAAGAACAGCCAGTGAACGACGAGGTTGATCTGCGCGTCGGTTTCGGTCAGCCAGCCGTCCTTGATCAGTGCGGGGTCGATCAGCGCGTGGTCCTGGGCCCCGCCGATCGCGTAGATGAACGGGTTGTCCGCGTCCTTATTGGGGAATCGTGCGCGGGTCGCGCGCTGGCCGTCGACAAAGAGTTGGCGGAAGTTCCAGCCTTGCCCGTTGTCGTCTTGCCGGGTCTCGGGCAGATCAACAAACCACAGGCCGGGCCTGTCGCCGGGTTGCCACTGGCCCTTGATCCGGCTGCCGGCGCTGAGGATCGGCCTGTCGTCCTGGTCGGCGGCCCGCCAGGTGATCGGCGCGTCGACTGTGCCCGAGTCCTGCGGTTCGAGTAGCAGCGGCTTGGCCAACTCATAAGTGCCCGGATGGATCACGATATCGATCGGCCTGTTGTAGCCCTGGGCGATCTGCGCCCGCACAATTGTCTGGGCGCGGTGCAGCGTTTTGCACGGCAGGTCCGAGGTGCCGGGGTTCGCGTCGTCGCCCTGTGTAGACACATGCACTTGGCCGGGCGCAGCGCACGCGGTGATTGCCGTCAAAACGAGCAACAGGATGAGCACGCGTTTCATGAGCGATACCTCTCGGCTCCAGGCCGGTTCAAAGGACCGACGCGATGGTCACCCATCGCTTACCCCGACGGGGGATCAGGCTGTGGTTGCGGTCGCGATACCCACCTGTCGCAGCCACGATTCGAGCAGTCGCATGTTGCCCAGCGTGTCGTCCCAGCCCATCGCCGGCCAGGGGGCCTGCGTCGCCGGCA
>JBGSTE010000316.1:0-8526 GCA_041736655.1 Phycisphaeraceae bacterium
GTCGTCGATGAGGAGTTTGATGTTCAGGTTCTGTGCGACGCAGAGTCGAGCGGCCTCGGCGTCGTTGCCTTCCTGCTGGCTGCCGTCGGAGCCGAGCATGAAGACGACCTTGTCGGGGTTGGCCATGGCGACGCCGTTGACATAGGGCCACATGTGCCCCAGTCGGCCGGAGGAGAACTTGACGCCGGGCGTGAAGCCGCGCTCGGGGTGGCCGGGCATATGCTGGTTGTATTCGCGGTAGTGGAAGAGCTTCTCGACGGGCAGGTTGCCTTCGAGGACGGCGAGCAGGTACTGCGTGGCGACGCGGTGGCCGGCCTCATCGAAGAAGATGGGCAGGATGTCGGGCGTGCCGCCTTTTTTGGCGTGTTCGATGAAGGCCCGGATGATGACCACTTCGGGCACGGTGTCGTAGGGCCCGCCGGAGTGGCCCGAGAGCCCGCGTGCACCGGCGAAGGAGGTGAAGAAGGTGATGGCATCGCGGCAGAGCGCGATGTTGTGCTTCAGGGCCGCGCGCTGGTCGTTGGTGAGTTTGGGGTTGGCGGGGTTGAGCGTGATGTCCTTGTAGGAGGACAGGTCAACGGGGAAGGTGCGTGTGGCGGTAGCGGTGGTCATGGTGGGTATTCCGTCAGATAACCGATCGTTGAACAAGCGAGATGTTAACGGATCATGCCTATGGCATCGGTTCATCGGCAGATGAACCGTTAGCTGTCGAACGGGTCGCTGCGGCCCATCACAGCGACGCAGGCAGCCGTATTACCGGGGTGTCTCCGGAGGTCTCGTTTTAACGCAATGGATCGACCTGTGCCAGCGCCTGGTCACGGATCGCCTGGCTGATGCGGGCTTCGAGGTAAGGGTCACGGTCCAGGGGCTGGGGATAAAGCCCGTCGATGCCGCGATCGCTCAGGTGCATCGGGACACCGGCATACTCGGAAGAGAGCTGGCCGGTCGCCGAGTGGGTCAGATAGCGTGCGGGCAGTTGCAGGCGTTCGATCAGCACCTCTACACGCAGGGAGTAGCTCGGCTGGCCCTGCTGGGCGGGCTCGACGTAGACCCTGACGGATCGGCGTTGTGCGTTGAGCGTGTCGCTCTGGTGCTGCCGGGCCGTGGTGGGGTCGTCGATCCAGAACTCGGCGGCGGTGGGCGCTTCCTTGGGAAAAGTCGTGATGATGCCAAAGCGATAGTCTTCGCGAGCGATGCGGAAACCCATGTCACGCAACACCGCGACGATGCTGTCGTGAACGACCGCGTACTGATCGGGGTGGAAATTAAACGCTGTGTCCTGAGCTTGCTCAGCATCAGTCGCGTCAGACGCCCGGTCGTCGGCCGGTCGCGAATGGCAACCGCCCAGCACGCTGGCGAACAAGATGAAAAGGAGGGCGTAGGTCCTCATGCGGGCAGTGTACCGCAGGGCGGGGTGTGGATGGGGGATGGCGGATGGCTGATGGCTGATGGCTGATGGCTGATGGCTGATGGCTGTGGATTATCCGGTCCTCAATAGATTAAGCGTGGGCGGGTCAATCGGGTCAGATCATTGCCCGATAGACCCTTAGAGCCAACCGTCGAGCGTCGGCGGAGGGTAGGCGTTGGCATTGGGGTTGACACGTCGGGAAAGCATGCCGCAGATCCCTGCAAACCTGGTGGGCATTGTTACGCAGCGGCCGCGCCCGCCGGTGGTGCTCCTTATCGAGCCCGACGATGCGGAGGCCGACCGGATCGCGTTGACCCTCAGCCGTCACTACGAGCAGGACCGGCTGACGCATGTGGGCTCGATTGATCAGGCCTTGTCGCTGGACCTGGATGCCTACACGCTCGCGCTGTGTGCGATGGGCAGCGATGGCGCGCAGGGGATGTACGCGATCGAAGAGCTGCTGCTGGTCCGCCCGGACCTGCCGATCATTGCCCTGGCCGGCCACGCCGACCAGTCGCGCGCTGCCGAGGCGATGCGCGAGGGCGCGTACGACTACGTCGTCAAGACCGCCGGCTACCTGCACGCGCTACCGGTGGTGATCGAGAAGAACCTGACACTGCACCAGTTCAAGCAGGAAAACGTAAGGCTTCAGGTGCAACTGACCGCGACGCTCGGCCAGCTCCGCTCGCGCAACCACGAGCTGCACCGCCTGGTCAACGAACTCAAAACCATCGCCTCGACCGATGCGCTCACGGGCATCGCCAACCGCCGGGCTCTGACCCAGACGCTGGACCAGCAGTTCGCCCACGCGCAGCGCCACAACACCGAGCTGGCGCTGATCGCCATCGACCTGGACGGCTTCAAACAGCTCAACGACTGCTGCGGCCACCCTTCCGGCGATCGCGTGCTGATGCTCGTGGCGCGGGTGCTTTCGTCCAACGCGCGGGCGTCGGATGTGGCCGGACGCGTCGGCGGCGACGAGTTCATCCTCGTCCTGCCGGACACCGACCCGGCCGAGGCGATGCAGGTGGCTAAACGTATCCAGTCTGATTTCTGCTTGGCGTTCACCAGCCTCGCGCCGCGCCTGGACTACCACGGCCAGGTCACGCTCAGCGCAGGCATCGCCACGCGCGGGCAGGTCAAATCGTCGTCAGCAACGGAGCTGCTGGCGTCGGCGGACCGCGCGCTTTATCGGGCCAAGAACGCCGGCCGATCGTGCGTCGTCATGCACGGCGAGTTCATCTGAATCACCCTCGGTTTAACCCGAAATCCCCTGCTTATCAAGGCAATTAAGCAACTGTGGCGACCAACCCTAAAGCCCGTTCGACCCCGTGTCGATGACGCGAGCAGCCGACGACGAAAATCACGCCGGCAGATCACCGAAACCCACGCGGAGCCCGTCATGTCCGAATCGATCAAGACCGTGACACAAAATCTGACCGGCCAGCAGACCGATCGAGACCTGCTGCAACTGGTGAGCTTTGTCGTCGGGGCCGAGGAATACGCCATCCCCATCCTCGCGGTGCAGGAGATCAACCGGATGATGGCGATCACCCGCGTGCCGCAGAGCCCGCCCTTTGTTGAGGGCGTCATCAACCTGCGCGGCAAGGTCATCCCCGTCGTTGACCTGCGTAAGCGCTTTGGCATGCCCATCAACGAAAACACCGGCGACGAGCGGATCATCGTCGTCGAGGTGCAGGGCGCTAACGAGGCCCGCGTTCTGGGCTTCATCGTCGACCGCGTCAACCGCGTGCTGCGCATCGGCAGCGAGATCGTCGAGCCCGCCCCGGCCATGGCCTGCGGCGCCGACAGCGAGTACGTCCTGGGCGTGGGCAAGCTCGAAGAGGGCCTGCTCATCCTGCTCTCGCTGGACAAACTTTTCAGCGCCAGCGAGCTGGACCTGACCAGCGCCGCCGGCAACACCGCACAGGCCGCCTGAAGCACGCCTCAACGAACCACCGGATCCAGGAACACCGATGCCTACAACGATCACCATGTCAGACGCGCAGTTCAACAAGCTGCGGAAGATCATCTACGACCGCTCGGGTATCCACTTTCAGGACACGAAGAAGTATGTCCTGGAGAGCCGGCTGTCGCGACGGGTTGAAGAGCTGGAGTTTGACAACTTTGACCAGTACCTGATGTTCCTGACCGCCGGGCCCTACCAGGCCGACGAGTTCCAGGAGATGTTCAACCGCATCACGATCAACGAGACGAGCTTCTTCCGCAACGAGCCGCAGCTCCGCGCGTTTGAAGAGCGCGTGCTGCCTCAACTGATGGACGCGCGCAAGAGCACCAAGACCCTCCGCATCTGGTCGGCCGCGTGCTCCTCGGGCGAAGAGCCGTACACCCTGGCCATGCAGATCCACCGTTCGATGGGCGTTCGGCTGATGGACTGGAAGATCGAGATCCTGGGCACCGACATCTCCGAGAAAGTGCTCAACCAGGCACGCTCGGGCGTCTATCACGGCTACGCGGTGCGCGGCACCAACCCCGGCATCATGTCCCGCTACTTCAAGGCCGACGGCACCAACTTCCGCCTGGACCCCGAGATCATGTCGATGGTCCACTTCGAGAAGCTCAACCTCAACGACGTCTTCGCCGCCAGACGGTTCGGCACCTTCGACATGATCATGTGCCGAAACGTCATGATCTACTTCGACGATGACATGAAAAAGAAAGTCGTCAAGAACTTCCACAACCAGTTGGCCAACGACGGCACGCTTTTCATCGGCCACAGTGAGTCGCTGCGGAACCTGGACGTGCCCTTCACCCAGCTGGACCTGCCCCAGGCCTTTGCCTACCGCAAGTCCTGATCGCAGGTGGGACGGGCCTGCCGCCCGTCAAGCGAAACACATACACCCCGGCACAGGGCCGGTTCAACGAGTAAGCCATGAGTGATTTTGACGCCAGCCTGATGCAGGACTTCCTCACCGAGTCCGGCGAGCTGATCGAGCAGTTGGACGCGGACCTGGTCCGCCTGGAAGCGGCCGGCGAAAGCGAGAGGGCCGAACTCCTCAACGCCTCGTTCCGCGCGCTGCACACGATCAAGGGTGCCGCGTCGTTCCTCGGGCTCAAGAGCGTCATCAACTTCGCCCACGTGGCGGAAGACGCGCTCAACCGCCTGCGCAAGGGCGAGATCGTCATGACCGCCTACGTCATGGACGCGCTGCTGCAGTCGGCCGACGTGGTCCGCAGCCAGATCGAGCAGCTAAGCACCGGCCTTGAAGCGCAGGAAGCGCCCGCGGAGCTGGTCGCACAACTTAAAGCCATCATCGAAAGTAAGGAAGCCGCCGCGGCCCAGGCCACCACTGCCACCACTGCCACCACTGCCGACGATACCGCAGACGCCACGCAAGCAGCAACACCCGCCGCAGACGCCGAGCCCGGCACACCGCTGAAGCTGCCGCCGCAGAAGCAGGACCTGCTGGAGTTCATGGTCGCGGACCTGCGAGACTACGCCGGCCAGCTCAAGGAAGTCGTCGAACAACTGGGCAACGACGCGACGCGTGAGGAAGCGGCCAACCACCTGGCCGAGATCGCCGACAACCTCAGCAAGACCGCCGAGTTCTTTGAACTCGACGGGCTGAACAAGGCCATCAAACTATTGATCGCCATCGCCGGGTCGATCAGTGACGCTCCGCATGAACTGCTGGGTGAGATCACCGTCCGTATCAAGGCGATCAAGTGGCTCATTGATGAGCAGTCGACCTGGCTGGAAAAAGGCCGGGCCTTGTCGTGGGACTTGGAGACCCTGACGCAGAACATGCAGGCCCTTGGCCGACATGAAGCGCTCGCGGCGTCGTACACCGGCGTACACGGCAACGACGCGCTGGCGGTGCTGCAACTGGACGGCGTCATCAAGGGCCAGGCCAAGCCACAGCCAACCGCACAACCCGCGGCCGCAACGCCTGCGTCACAGGCCACACCGACACCGACGACTGTAACGCAAACTTCAGCGCCAACGAATCAAAGCATCCCGACGAGCGCCCCCGCTGCGAAGGCTGCGCCAGTCGTCAGTAGCGCCGATGCAGGTGAAGCGGCAGAGCAAGGCGCCGGCGGCGCTCAGCAGGCCGGCGGCAAGCAGGTGGCCGAGCAGACCATCCGCGTTGAAGTCAGCCGGCTTGAGGCGCTCCTGAACCTCGTGGGTCAGCTCGTACTCAACAAGAACCGCATGCTGGCTCAGACCCGCATGCTCGAAAACCTCGACATCGAGCAGGAGAAGCGCGAGTCCTTCAACGCCGCGGCCGGCGAACTGGACCGCCTGACCAGCGAGCTCCAGGTCAGCGTCATGCGGACGCGGATGCAGCCGCTGGCCAAGCTGTTTGACCGCTACCCACGCGTCATCCGTGATCTGGCACGACAGACCGGCAAGCACATCGACCTGGACCTCGTGGGTAAGGAAACCGAAGTCGACAAGACCGTGCTCGAAAGCCTGTCGGACCCCTTGGTTCACATCCTGCGCAACTCCGCAGACCACGGCATCGAGATGCCCGAGGTCCGCCAGGCCGCGGGCAAGAACCCTCAGGGCAAGATCCGCCTGGAAGCCAACCACCAGGGCAGCCACGTCCGCGTCGCGATCATCGACGACGGCAAGGGGCTGGACCGCGAGGTGCTGGGCAGGAAGGCGATCGAGAAAGGCCTGACGACGCCCGAGCAGCTCGAGAAGATGGACGAGAACCAAGTGTTCCGCTTCATTTTCGAGGCGGGCTTTTCCACCGCCGCGAAGGTCAGCGACCTGTCGGGCCGGGGCGTGGGCATGGACGTGGTGCGTACGAATATCGCCAAGCTCAACGGCACGATCAACATCACCTCCACCAAGGGCAAGGGCACGACGATCGAGATTCTGATCCCGCTGACGGTGGCGATCATGCCGGCGATGATCGTGGAGATCGGCGCCCACAAGTACTCGATCCCGCTGCAGTCGATCGAAGAGATCGTCCGGCTCGAAGAGGTCGACGTGTCAACGATCCGAGGCCAGCGGGTCATGCGTCTGCGCGACGCGGTGCTGCCGCTGGTGGACATGCGTCAACGGCTGAACGAAATGGGCACCACCGACGGCGGGCGCTTCGCGGTCGTCGTCTGTGTCGGTGGCCAGCGGGCGGGCCTGTGCGTGGACCGTTTGATCGGCCAGCAGGAAATCGTCATTAAGCCGCTGGACGACAGCTACACGCAGGGCGGGCCCTTCAGCGGCGCAACGATCCGCGAGGACGGCCGGGTGAGCCTGATCCTGGACGTGGTGCAATTGATCAGACAAACCCCGCAAGGCCTTGAGAAGCGTGCCGCTTAAACCGATAAACCAAGGTGTCAAGACATCGGCAACACCCGGAGGTAAACCGTGGACCCAGCCTACATCACGCCGTTCGTCGGCTCGATCTCGAATGTGTTTGAAACCATGCTCCAGTTGCCGGTGACCGTCGGCTCACCGAGCATCAAGAGCCAAGGTACGCCCAGCCACGACGTGTCGGGCATCATCGGCATGACCGGCGATGTCGAGGGCACGGTCGTGCTCAGCTTCCCGACCGCGACCGCGGAGCGGGCCGTCAGCCTGTTTACAGGGACCGAACTCGCGTCGACCCATGAAGACTTCGCCGACGCGATCGGCGAGCTGGTCAACATGGTCTCCGGCGGGGCCAAGGCCCAGTTCAAGGGTAAGAGCGTGGGCATCTCGACGCCCTCGGTCATCATCGGCAGCGAGCACAGCGTGTTTGGCCGCAAGGACATGACGACCGTCGTGATCCCCTGCACCAGCGACATCGGCGAGTTCAGCGTCGAGGTATCGATGCTGCTGCCCACGGCGGCGGCCAAGGCGTAACGAAGAACCGCAACCGCAAGTGACAGACGAACCAAACGAACACACCACGATTCGGCCGGTCCTGGCCGACGGAGTACAGAGATGAAAGTGCTGCTTGTCGACGACTCGAAGACCATGCGGAATATCCAGAAGGGGATCCTCACGCAGTTGGGCTATACCCAGCTATGCGAGGCGACCGACGGGCTTGACGCGCTGAGCAAGGTCGGCGCGTTTGCCCCACAACTGCTGCTGGTGGACTGGAACATGCCGAACATGGACGGGTTGACGTTCGTCAAGAAGTTCCGCGGCCAGGGCGGCACCGCGCCGATCATCATGGTCACGACCGAGGCCGAGAAGAGCCGCGTGGTCGAGGCCATCAAGGCCGGCGTGAACAACTACGTCGTCAAGCCCTTCACCCCGGACGTACTCTCCGAGCGGATCAAGGAAACGCTCGAGCGCTGCGCAGCGGCTTGAGTGCCTGTGGCGTCGGTTTAAGTTCAGATCAATGGCGTCGTGCGTTGGGGCCCGCAGCCGCCTGCGCCCAGACCAGCCATGGATAAGCAGAACCAACTACGCACGCGGATCGCAGGCGACGGGCTGACCGCCTGGCTGATCATGCCCGAGGGTTTTGACCGCACGATGCTCACGCCCGGCCTGTGCGAGTGTGCCCTGCGCGATGGCAGCATCGAACTGAACAACACCACCGGCGAACTGATCGCGAACTTCATCGGCCAGTCCACCGTCGCGCCCGTCGGACGACCCTACGAAGCCATCATCGCACGCGGCAATCCGCCCCGGCACGGCAACGACGGCTGCGTCCAGTGGCTCATCGATCAACCCGCCGATCAGCAGGCCAACCCTGACATAACTAAACCCATCCAGGACGGCGTGTCCTTCTACGACCGCAAGGTCTTTACCATCGTCAAGGTCGGCGACACGCTCGCACACATCCTTCACCCGACCATCGGCAGCGACGGACGTGATGTCACCGGTAAGAACCTCGCGGCCAAAGACGGCAAGCCCGTGGACTTCAAGCACGACGAGTCCATCCTCGTCGCACGCGGCGACCAGGCCATCGCGCAGATCAGCGGCGTGCTCGATCGCTCGGGCTCGGTCATTTGCATCCGCGACACCATCGAGATCGCCGACTACGTCGACTTCAGCACGGGCAACATCACCTTCAACGGCAACGTGGTTGTCCACAAGGGCGTGCGAGACCTCTTCAATATTCAGGCCGACCGCGATGTCGAGGTGCGTGGCCTGATCGAGGCGGCCAGCATCACCACCGGCGGGGACCTGCGCGCCCTCGGCGGATTCGCCGGCC
>JBGSTE010000131.1:0-6554 GCA_041736655.1 Phycisphaeraceae bacterium
GAGCGTCTGTGGCCGAGGCGCGTGCCACATGATCGCCGTGGTCCGGGCGATCGCATCATCGATAATCGCGGCGATGGCGTCGGCGTCGGCGGGTGTGGCGGGACGGATGTGCATGGGAAGGATCGAGGAAGAGGATCGAGGGTGAGGTTTGAGGATCGTGACAACGTACGAAAAAGGGGAGGAGCGAGTCAATCAGAACTCGATCCTCCCCCTCAATCCTCTGTACTCAAATCAACGAACGCCCATCAGGATTTCCAGCGTCAACTGGTCGAGCGTCTCGTAGGGCAGCGGCCGCTTGGCCAGAGCCTTGCGGTCAAGGTCCATCGCCAGCAGCTTCTTGGCGTTGGCCGGGCTGTACTTGGTCGCGGCCAGGGCACCGGCCGACTTCTCGCCGCGGTTGATCTGCTTGATCAGGCCCTGGATCTCCTTGTCCTTGTTGAACTGCGCGACCTTGGACTCGAGGATCTTCCACGTCCGCATCGAGCCGGCGGCGAAGGCCTTGACCTCGCTGTAGTCCGCCTGGCGGTACGCATGGCTGTCAAAGTGCTTCATGCCCGAATACTTGTAGTCCGTCAGCAGCTTGCACAGGAAGAAGTTGGACTTGTAGTTCACGCTGCCAAAGCGGAAGTCCTGGTCGTATCGGCCCATCTCCTGGTCGTTGAGGTCGATGTGGAAGAGCTTGCCCGCTTCCAGCGCCTGCGCGACGTGGTGCACGAAGTTCAGGCCCGCCATCGTCTCGTGGGCAAACTCGGGGTTCACGCCGCACATCTCCGGGTGGTCGAGCGTCGCGATGAAGCCCAGGTAGTTGCCGGTGGTGGCCATGTACATGTGCCCGCGTGGCTCGTTGGGCTTGGCTTCAAACGCGAACTTGTAGCCCATCTTGTTGTCGATCGAGTACTTGCACAGGTAGTTGATGCACGTGCGGAAGCGCTGCGTGGCCACCACCGGGTCCTTGGTCGCGTCGCTCTCGGTGCCTTCACGCCCGCCCCAGAACACGTAGGTCTTGGCGCCGAACTCCTTGCCCAGCAGCATCGCGTTCATCGTCTTCTGCACGGCATAGGCGCGGACCTCGGCATCATTACTGGTGAACGCGCCGTCCTTGAAGACCGGGTCGGAGAACAGGTTCGTCGTCGCCATGGGGACCTTCAGGCCGGTCTTCTTGAGCGCCGCCTTGAAGTCTTTCTTGATGGCGTTGGCCTCGGCTTCGGTGGCGTCGATGGGGATCAGGTCGTTGTCGTGGAAGTTCACGCCGTAGACCCCGCCTACTTCGCCAAGCAGGTGGACCAGCTCGGCCGGCGAGTGGCGGTTACGGGTCGGCCCGCCGAAGGGGTCGGCCCCGATGTTGCCGACGGTCCACAGGCCGAAGGTGAAGTTGTCTGCGGGGGTCGGGGTAAAGGGGTCACGCTTGGCCATGGTTGTTCCTCTTGAAAGTCTGGCGGTGGTTGGGTGATGTAAAGGGGAGCGACGCATGATAATCGCTTTGAAAGATGAGGAAAAGCGCGGGGGCCGAGCGGTGAAGAAAATAGCCGCAGACCCACGGGCTCTGGCTTTTGCAAGTGTATCGTTTCTGCCGTGGGTGCCACTGACAAGCGGAGTCTGCGGAGCTTGTCAGTGCAAGTGCGTGAAGCACTGACAAGGCTAAAAAGCAGCCTTGTCAATGGCACCCACAGGACAACGATCACACTGGATGCTTTCTTGGTTAAAGCACCTTGTTCGCTGCGCATAAAAAACCCCGCGCCGGTTGTGGCGCGGGGTGCGTGAGCGTTGGCGATGGCGATGGCGATGGCGATTACGTTTAGCGCTGCGCGCCCTTGGCCGCGAGTTTCTCTGCATGCGGCGACAAACCCTCGTCGGTTGTCAGGTGCTTGGCCGCGTATCCGCCCTTGGACTTGAAGTAGAGGAACATGGCGATGTAGGCGACGAGCATGATGACGGGGAAGATGGCCATGTTGGCCAGAGCGCCCTGGGCGCTGGCTTCTTTGACTTCCTTGATCTTCTTGTTGACTTCATCCTGCTTGTCTGCTGGCAACGTGCCAACGAGTTCGCTGACTTTGGCTTCGTCGACTGCGGAGTACTTGAGGATGTAGTAGGTCGTCTGTTCTTTCGTTGCAGTCAAATTGCCTTGTGCATCAACCAAACCATCAACGCTTTGAACAATCGACGGTTCGTTGGCGATGGCCTGGATCTGCTTGTCGGCCTGAAGGATACCGATGAAGGGGAAACCGAGCGTACCTACGGCGAGCATGCCGACACCGCCAAGCGCATTAAGTGTCAGGGCGCCGCCCTTTGGTGACTGCTCTGAAACGATGCCGAGCATGGTGGGCCAGAAAAACGTCTTGCCGAAGGCATATAGCGTCGCTGCGACGAAGATGACGCCCGCCGTCGGTGCGTTGCCCAGCCAGAACAAGCCCGCTGCGGCGAACACGGCGCTGGCGATCAGCAGACCGACGGGGCTGAGTTTGTGGACGATTGGGCCGGCGCAGAAGCGTAGGGCGCACATGATCGCAGAGGTGTAGACAAGTACGAGTCCGGAGTGGAAGCCGTTTTCTTTCGCGATGCCTTTCATAATTTCTTCGATCCAGCCGTCGGTGCCGATTTCGGTGGTTGCCAGTGGCATCATGATCAGGGCCATGAAGAACACGAAGATATTGCCAAGCGATCGGGTGTAGGCGGTGAAGGCCAGAACCATCGCGACACCCAAGCCGATGAACACGCCGGGGTGGATCCCTGCGCCTGTTTCGGCGTTGTAGGGGAAGAACTGGATCAACTGCAGTGTGATCAGGAAGCTGACGATCATTGCGCCAGCGAAGCCGAACTCAGCGAGCATCTCGCGGTAGGTGACACCTGCGGCAACGCGTTCGTTGGCGGGGAACTTCAGTGGCAATAGCATGAGGAAGAAAATGACCGCAGGAACGGCGATGATGCCAATGCGCATCCACCACGGGGTTTCAGCCATCGCGATGGTGATCAGGCCGACGATGACCAAGCCGCCGGGCCAGCCTGCATGGAGGATGTTGAGCCACTTGGTTTTGTTCTTGGAGAACATCGTCGCAACAACGGGGTTGATATAGGCTTCGACGGTACCGTTGGACAAGCCCAGCAGGAATGAGCCCCAATAGAGCATGTTGTAAGCGAGTTTAGTGTCGCCTTTGCCGCCGTCGGAGATGAAGTAGGCTGTGACGCCGACGACCGACCAGACGAGGTAGCCGACAAACGAGAAACACATCGCAAACTTGTAGCCGATCTTATCGATGAAGAGGCTGAAGATGATGATCGACACCGCGAAGGGCCAGATACCGATGCCCGCGAGTTCACCAACCTGTGCCGGGTCCAGCCCGAACTCATCGCCCCATACGCCGAGCAGGAATAAACGAGACACGAACGCGAACGCGGTCGTGATCAGCGCGATGAAGCAGCCCCAGAACAACAGCTTGTCGTGCTTACTGATTCCGTTGCCGGTGGTCGTATCATTCATGGTTGTGGTTCCTCAGACAGGCCAGGGTGATCTCTGAGGTTGTCCCGCTGCGGCGCGATCGGCCGACGGGTTTGCCTCCTGATAGATTGCAGCGGCGTCGCCAAGCCTCTTGGCGACGCGAGACGGGCGTGCGGTCAGCAGAAACGCCCGTGTGATGGGGGGTGATCGTACCCGCCCCGCGAATCAGGGTCAATCCCGCAACCGGCTTGGCTGACGGGGTTTATTGCACCGCTTCGCCGCATAGACGCATCGCTCAGGGGCCTCTTACAAGGGGTCAAAGTAAGCCTCACAGCCCCAGCACGTCGTCGTGCGTCGAGCCGGCGATGGCCATGACCTGGCCGATCAGGTCCGCGGGCACGTTGAGGTCTTCCAGCGTCGCCTGCAGGTTCTCGGCCACGGCCACAAAGTGCGAATGGTCCAGGCCCTGCTCGGCCACGAGCTTCGCGTGGGCCGCCCGCATCGACTTACCCGAGTAGTGCACCGGCCCGCCGAAGGCGTAGGTCAGGAACATCTTCTGCTTCTGCCGCTGCCGATCCATATCCACCGCGACGAAGAAGTGCTTGATCCGGTCGTCGGCCAGGACCTTTTCATAAAACGTGTCAACGGCAAGATTGACAGCGGCTTCGCCGCCAAGACGGTCATACAGGCTCGGGACATCGGACATCGGCAGGCTCCTGAGGATTAATCGAGGGTCATGGCTCGCAAGTGAGCGTACGACAAGTCCTCATCGGCCATACGCCAACTGTGACGTTGTGTTTTCCGCAAGTATTTTGCCTGCTCAGCATCAGCGCTCGACGCGGTCGGGGCGGATCTCGCAGATCCAGTCGGCTGCGCCGATGTCCTGCGCGCTGCCGGTGAGGTAGGTCCTCGCCCGGGGCTGGAGCAGTACATACTGCCACTCCGCCGGCTGGCCGATGGGCATGCCGCGGTCGTTGAGGAAGATGAAGCGGTACTGGCAGGGGATTTCTTTGCGGATCTTGGTGCGGATGGGCACGGTGACGCTCATCGGGCGCTCGGCGTCGTTCACGATGCGCGGCGCATCGACCAGGAGCTCATGGCGATCAAGCCCGTAGAGCCCGACGATCTGCGGGTACGCGCCCCCGGCCAGCGGGTCCGGGTCGGGCGTGCCGGGCGAGTAGGTGCAGCCAGCAACAAGCGCAGCAACAAACAACAACGCGGTAGCAAACATAGAACGAATCATGGTTGTCTCCCTTCATCGGGTGTGGATGGAACGACGATCGGCAGGTTGGACGCGGACGGATCCGTAACGCTTCGGGGCCGTGGATTCAGGTCGCGATCGACCGGCGTACGCAGGTAATAAAACTTTGCGCCAGGCCCGACGGGGGGCTCAAGGTTTTTCAAGCGTGCGCTGAAGCTCGGCGGCGGGCCGGGCATGTCGACCACGAGCTCGTGGTTCGGCTCGGTGACGTTGAGCGCCGCGACAAACAGCCGCTGCGGGAAGACATCGCAGTAGTCGGTATTGGCCTGCGAAGTCGCCTTCATGAAGACGCCGGCCGCGAGGACGCCGGCCCCGATGATCGCGAGCGTGGCGTCCTTCTGCCGTGCCCCTTCAAAGAGCACGACCGACCCGCCGACGAGCGCGAGATCGCCCAGCACGTTCTTGGCGATGCGTACATCTTCGAGGTTGTTCCAGCGATGGTCCAGCGCCATCTGGTTCACGTCCGTCACCGCGGGCAGTTGCTGGGCGTCCATGCCTGCATACTGCAGCACCGCCGGCGATCGCTGCGCGTCGATGGGCTGATAGCGCGACAAGACATTATTAGGCCCGGTCGCCACCTTGCGCGGGCCCAGCCCGTCGGCGACCACGACGATCGTGTTGTACTGCCCGCTGCGTAGCTGCTGCACGAGCGGCCTTAACTGCGGGTTCAGCTCCAGCACGCGCTTGTAATAGTCGCTCGCTTCATCGTCCCGGCCAAGCTGCTGGCTGGCGATGCCATGCAGGAGGTACGCCATCGTGAAGTTGTTGCTCTCCGCGACGTAGCCGTGGTCGAGGTATTCGTCGCCGGACTTGAAGTCGCCTTCCGCCTGCCCCTCGGGTGTTTCGCCGCGCTGCCTGGCCTCATACTCCGCGGCCCGGCGGGCGATCTCGGCGGTATCAATGCGCTGGCCCTCGCCACCCTCGGATGCTGCGGCGTCGCCATCTTTGTCGCTTTCAAAGTCGCGCAGATAAAACAGCGCGTTGCCCGCCGCGGCCCGTGCGTTGTCCCAACTGCCTAGGCTCGCCTGTACGAAGCCGTAGTACACCAGCGCCATCGCCTGCTCAAACGGCTCGCCCTTCCAGACCTTCACGCCCTCGGTCAGCACCACCGACGACACCGTCTTGTCCGCGTTGAGCCCTTGCGTCCGCAAAACGTCGTACACCTCGGCAAACCAGCGCTCGGCCCGCTGCGGGTCCCCCGCGTCCAGGTTCAGCACCCCCGCACGCATGCGATCGAGCATGTACCGCCGATCACTGCGGTCATCGATCACCTGCGACTCGACCAGGTCACGGGCCTCTTCATACATCCCCGCCCGCATCTTCGCGTGCGGCGTCATGCGCGGCTCGTGCTGACAACCCGACAGCACAGCCAGCATCAGCAGCAACGCGACAGAAAAAAGGGACTGTCCCTTTTTTCTTCGTACTTCGCACATCACACATCGAACATCGCACATGGCTTCAGTCCCGGATGCTGCCCTTGGCCGCGCGCTTGAACTCGAACGTATCGATCCACACCGTCTCGTTGCTCCGCAGGTTCAGCATCTGGAACTCGCAGGCGTACGCATCGGTTCGGCCCTGCCCGTCCGTCGCTGCACGTGTCAGCGAGCGGAACGTCGCCGTCATCGTATGCGTCACCTCGCGCTCGCTGCCAAAGCCCTTGTCCGCGCGCTCGGCATTGAGCGTGCCCCGCTGGTCGATCGCGTGCTGCGCGGGGATCACAAACGCGATCCGCTTATCGTCCCACATCGTGTTGATCGGCTGGGCCGATCGCACCGATGCGATGACCAGCCACTGCTCGCCCTGGGTCATGATCTCGGTCGACAGGTTCAGCACCTTGTCGAACGAAACGATCCACGGCTC
>JBGSTE010000323.1:0-2485 GCA_041736655.1 Phycisphaeraceae bacterium
GTTGCCCGTCAACACGCCGCACGCGACGGCAGGCCCGGCTGGCTGCACGCGGTGGCCGATGGCGAAGACTACGAACTGCTCTTCACCGCGGCGCCTCATGCGAAGATTCCTGCGTCGATCGAGGGCGTCGCGATCACATGCATCGGGAAGGTCACCGATGGCAAAGAGATCGTGCTCGTTAAAGGTGTCGAGTTGATCTCGCTTGACGGCCTGGGCTGGGAACACCACGGGTGAAATCGCAGCCGTCATCCATCGAGATCCAGACGAACAGCGCCGATGAGACCGTGCTCGTCGGCGCAGCGGTTGGGCGCTGCTGCATTGCCGGCGACATCGTCGCATTGCAGGGTGAACTGGGTGCAGGCAAGACACAATTTGTCCGCGGACTGGCCCGGGGCATGGGCATCGACCCGCGTCAGGTCAGCAGCCCGACCTTTGTGTTGATGCAGGAATATGAGCCAATCGGCAAGGCGAAGGATCAGACGCTACTGGTCCATATCGACGCGTACCGCATCACCTCGCCGGAGGACCTCGCGTCGATCGGGTGGGTCGGCCACGGCCGTGAGCTGCGCGAGCAGGCCGTGGTCGCCGTGGAGTGGGCGTCGCTGATCAAGCCTGCACTGGGTGACGATGTGCTGTGGGTCGAGGTCAGTCATGCGCCGCACGGAAGACGCATTTTGTTGTCGGCGAAGGGAACCTGGTTGGCTAAAATGAAGGTGCTTTCTGATTGTCTTCTGGAGAATAGTCTGAACCTTACGGAAGGAGCCGAGCCATGAAGAACCCGACCACCCACGACACGAAAAACATGACGCACTGCCCGATCTGCCTCAAGCTGACGGCGCACGAGGTGGAGCACTACCCGTTCTGCTCGGCACGGTGCAAGCAGATTGACCTGGGCCGATGGATCGATGAGAAGTACAAGGTGAGTCGACCGGTGGAGCAGCGGGATTTGGAGGAGGGTGTGGATTGAGACGATTTGGTTTTTAGCCACAGATTTCACAGATGGCGCAGATTAAAGACAACGCTTCGCTTCAACGCAGAGTCGCCTTGATCGCAGAGTTCACTGTGATCTTGCTTATTTTTGTGAGTAGGCCTTCGACTATGCATCACTATTCTGCGCACTTTGCGTGCTCTGCGCCTCTGAGGTTTAGCGAAGCATTGTATTTGATTGCCTTGAATCTGTGCCATCTGTGAAATCTGTGGCTAAAACCGAACCACTCTTAATCCTCCTCCGCCGGCTCGATCTTCTGCGCCGCGGGGCTTGAACCGTAAATCACAAACCGGTGGCTGAGCGGTTCGTAGCCGTGGGCTTTGCATACTTTCTGCATCAACGCGTCCAGTTCTTCGGTGGGGAACTCGATGATCTGGTTGGTTTCCAGGCAGACGAGGTAGCCGGTGGGCTTTTGGCCAAAGGCGAGCTGATAGTGGGCCCGGCTGGAGTCGATGAGCACTTCCTTGATGATCTTGGACTCCATCAGGTGTTTGAGTGTGCGGTAGATCGTGGCCTTGGACACGCGGTGCTCAGCGTCGCGCATGTCGGTGAGTAGTTCGTCGGCCTCGAACACGCCGTCCTTGCCCAGCACCGCGTCGAGGATCATGGCCCGCTCGGTGGTGAACTTCAGCCCCTTACGCTTAAGGAAGCGGCGGAAGATCGCGCACATCGGCGGGGTGAAGGTGAAGTCGTCGGTGTCGGCCGGGGTGGGTTTGGTGATCGCCATCGGTGCATTGTAGATCGCTGTGACCGAGTCGGCGTTAGCCACCCCCGGCAAACGGCGAGTCATGGATTTGCGGTATGCTTTGCGGCCTAGCGTTGATGCACAGGAGACTTGCGTGTCAGAGGACGTGATTGGTGTCGGGATGATCGGATTGGGCACGGTTGGCCGCGGGGTCGCGCGGCTGTTGCGCGACGAGGCAGGCCTGTACACGCAGCGCACCGGCAAGCGGCTCGAACTGCGGCGTGTACTCGTGCGTGACACCGAGAAGGCCAAGGCATCAGGCGTCGTGGACCCGGCGATCGTCACCGACGACCAGGAAGCGATCATCTCGGCGGATGACATCGATATCGTCGTCGAAGTCGCCGGCGGGATCGACCCGATCCACGCGATCCTCACCTGGGCGCTGGAGCATGGCAAGCACGTCGTCACCGCCAACAAAAGCCTGCTCGCGATGCACGGCCCGGACCTTTTTGCGACGGCGCGGCGGCATGACGTGTCGATCGCGTTCGAGGCTTCGTGTGGCGGCGGGATCCCCTGTGTCACCGCGTTGACGTGCGGGCTGATGGCTAACCGCGTCGATGCACTCTTTGGCATCCTCAACGGCACGTGCAACTATATCCTGACCGAGATGACGCGCAGCGGGAAGTCGTATGAGCAGGCGCTGGCCGAGGCGCAGGCTGCGGGCTTTGCCGAGGCCGACCCGACGCTGGACGTCTCCGGCGCAGACGCGGCGCAGAAGCTGGCGATCCTTGCGTCGCTTGCGTTTGGCGTCA
>JBGSTE010000343.1:0-2510 GCA_041736655.1 Phycisphaeraceae bacterium
CGTTCGCGATGAGATGCAGCAGACGCTCGCGGTGGTGCGCAAGGACCTGGACGTGGTCACAGCCGAACTGATCCAGACCGCCGACAGCATCGAGGCCTCGTCCAACCAGGCGACCGCGTTGTTCGCCAAGATTGAAAGCAATATCGACCCGGTGCTGACCGATGTCGATACGTTCCTGGCCGAGGCGACCGGCGTGATGAGCGACGTGCGCGGCGTGTTCGGCGACAGCGGCGATGACATCCGTACAACGCTGGCCAACCTCGGCTCGCTGTCCACCCGGCTAGACACGCAGCTGCCTCAGACGCTCGACGGCATCACCGGGTTTGTTGACTCGGCCCATGAGTTTGTCGGCCGCGCCCAGGCATCGATCGATGGCGTGGACAAACTCATCGTCGAACTCACCGGCACCACCGCTCAGGCCCGCGCACTGCTCGCGGACAACCGCCCGACGATCGACCGCACGATCGACTCGGCCCGGCGGAGCGTCGATGAACTCGAAGGCCTGATCGACGACCTGCGCGCCAACCCCTCTCGGCTGGTCTGGCCGCCGGACGAAAAAGACCTGAAAAACCTTGATCTTTACGCCACCGCCCGCTCCTACGCCAAGGCGGCGGAAGACCTGCAGATGGCCGCGTCGGCGCTGCGCGAGGCGTCATTGAATGAAAATACTGACAAAACCACGCTCGACGCGCTGCGCGACGACCTGATGAAGCAGTTCGAGCACTTCGACAAACTCCAGGCCGAGGTGTGGACGCGGTTTGAGCGGTGAGGCCGATCAGAGCACACTGTAAAATTTTCAACCAGCGTGTGCCACTGACAAGGCTGCTTTGAGCCTTGTCAGTGCTTCACGACAACGCACTGACAAGCTCCGCAGACTCCGCTTGTCAGTGGCACACCTGCAAATTAATCATGCAAGCCGCTCTAGCTCTTGCGGACCAAAACCAGCTCTTCGCCGTCTTCGTTGGTGAGGTAGAGCTTCTTGTCGTCCTTGACTTGCCAGTTGGCCTTCTCGCCCTCGGGTTCGGTCTCGGGCTCGGGGAAGAGCGTGATCTTGCCGTCGGCGGTGGCGGTGTACTTGATGTCCTTCTTCTCGGTCTTGTCCTTGAAGGTCGCCTCGATGCTGAGCGTGTCGTCGTCGACGAAGGTCATCACGATCGCAACACCCTCCGGCGGCGGCGCGCCCTTGGACAGCTCGACGACCCACGCGCCCTTGAGCGATTCAATCGCTTCGCCGGCCTGCGCGGTCGCGGCAACCAGCAGCAACAAAAGTGCGGACAGGGACGCAAGGGTTGTAGATCGTTTCATGGTTTAACTTTCGATGTCAAGCTTCGGATGCGTAGCGGGCGACGCGCAGCATCCCGCTTGTGCTGTTTGGGTGCGCTATAACGGGACGCTGCGCGTCGCCCGCTACACATGGCTGCCGGCTATTTTACCAAGCCTCAGCCGGTGAACGCGTTGCCGACCTTGCGGGCCCGCTGGGGCTTGTCCAGGTCAACCCCGCGCAGCAAGCCCGCCTCGACAAGGACGTTCCAGCCTGCGGCCATGTACACAAAACCCGTCAGTTCCCCGGCCTCGGGCACGCGGATCGTCGGGAAGCGCGTCTGCCGCGTGGCGACGGCGATCACGTGCACGCCCACGCCCTTGACCAGCACGTCCTCAAACTTCTGCTCCTGCTCTGCGATCGGGTCGATCCACAGCACAACGTCGCCTGCGTTCATGATCTCCTCGATGCCGTGCGCCGCGTAGGTGCCTTCGAGGTAGTCGCTGGGCTTGCGGGTGATCTCGTTGGTCTTGAGCGTCAGCTCCTCCGCCACGCCGTCGTTGGGGCCCGCCCAGTAGATGATCGGGCTGTCGGCGATCTGCCGGGTCAGTTCGCCGGGCACCGGCGCGGTCAGCGCCGTGTGCATCGCGTCGGCGAGTTGGCCGAGTTCAGATGCAAGCTGCTCGTCGGCCGCGGCGTCTTCAACGATCGACTGCACGACCAGCGCCTGTTCGATGACGCTTTTCGTCGCGGCCACGGCGTTTTCCTCTCCACAACCAAGCACGTAGCCGGTATGTGCAAACGACGCGAGCATCGAGTTGGCGGCCGCGGTGACGCTGAACAAGCGTTCGTGGCCCTGCTCGTGTAGCTGCTTGAAGAGCTGGATCACCTCGGCGGTCTTGCCGGAGTTACTAGCGCCCAGCACCGCCCAATCATCAAGCTGATAGCCCCGGCTCTGATAGCCGGCCTCGGTGTGCAGGTTCAGGTCGTAGCCACGCTGGCGCGCGAGCTTGATCGCGTGCTTGGCGGGGAACAGGCGCGACGAGCCCTCGCCGGTCAGGTGCAGGTTGCCGATGTCGTTCAGCGCCTCGGCCGCTTCGCTGTATCGCGCGGGGTCAAAGGCCCGCACGATATCGGGCGTTGCGAGCATGTCTTTGCAGAGGCCGAAGTTGGAGTAGGGGGCGTTGTGGTTCATGGTTTGATGTTGAAGATTGATTATTTCGGGAGGGCGAGGCTCCTGCCGAGCCGC
>JBGSTE010000099.1:0-2049 GCA_041736655.1 Phycisphaeraceae bacterium
CCGGTCGCCGGTCGAAGCCAGTCGGGGATGGGCGACTTGCTCCATAGTCGGGTGCTGGCGCGGAGCGAAGCGGCGAGCGCGAGGCCGGTGACGGCGCAGGCGACGCCCAGCCCGAGGTAGGCCGGCGCTTCGGGGAGCACAAACTCGTAGTGCCGCATCGCCTCGGGGACGGGGAAAAGCGAATCGCTGACGACGTTGCCGGCGGGTTCATCGGCATGGATCAGTTCGAGGGTCTGCTGGGCGACGGCGGTGCCGAAGACCGCGGCGACGACGATGGGCATGAAGGTTCGCACGGAGAAATCGCGCAAGATGACTTCGAGAACAAACAGCACGCCGGCGATCGGCGCGTTGAAGATGCCCGCTGTTGCGGATGCGGCGCCGCAGCCGATGAGCGTGGGCATGTGCTCGGGCTTGAGGCCCAGCTTGCGAGCGATTACCGAGCCCATCGCGGAGCCGATAGTGATGATCGGCCCCTCGACACCCGCCGAGCCGCCGGACGCGAGGGTACAGGTTGCGGTCACCGCTTTATTCATGCCGGTGACGGCGGGGATCTGTCCGCGTTGTCGCGCGAGAGACTCGATGACCTCCGGCACGCCGTGGATCACGCCGGACCTGGTGAGTTTGTACTGAATGAGCCCGACGATGAGTCCGCCGATGGCGGGGATCGCCGGCAGCAGCAGGGCGGTCCGCAGGGTGATGCCCTGGTCCAGCGACTGGAGATCAAAGAGCGCCTTGCTCGAGGCTTCGATGCCTGTGGCGAAGCCCGCCGCGACAAGTCCGCCCAGCGCGCCGATCATCGCCGCCAAGGGCATGAGGAACCAGTCGGGCGAAAACCCCGCCGCTTTCCGCAGCTTTGCAAGGATCTGGATGAGTCGTTGCCACATCGCAGCCATCGGGCAAGTTTACTCAACGCGGTGGCGCGTGTGGGGTGATTTGAAGTGATCCTTAAAAAACAACGCAGGGCGTGTTATCGCTGGGCCATCTCGCTTACGCGGGCTGGCCCGTGGAGTCGTGCGATTCGGGTTCTATTTCCTCGGTTTTACTCCCGTTCTCCTCCACGCGTACGCGGTCGATCGCCTGCGCCATGCCGATGCCCACGCTCACGCCGATCAACCCTGCCGACGCCCAGTGGATGGGCATGGCAAACAAGGGCCCGACGATCTGCCCGCGAATCCAGGCGGCCTCCAGTTCCAGGGCAGACAACGACCCGTGCAGCACCGACGCGTAAGCAAACGACGCGAAGCCCACGAAGAGCGGGCTCAGCAGGAGGAACACGACGTTGCCCGTCGGGATCGCAAGCCGGGCGGTCAGGCCCGCGATGAGAAAGGCCGTGAGGATCGAGCCGATGACCTGCCCGGTGGCCGGCGTCTGCATGATGAAGCGGCAGAGCACCCACGCCAGCGCGCCGCACAGAAGCCCCGCCATCGCCGGCCGAACCTGCAGGACAAACCGCGGCGTGTCCTCTTCCTCGATCGGCACCCGCCTTTCAAAGCTCGTCTTAAGCCGGCGCGGCACGAGGTGGTCACGGATCGCATCGCGGTATCGCCGAACCAGGAACATCATCAGGCACCACGCCAGCGCCCAGAGCACCATCTCGATGGCAAGCTGCGTGAAGATCGCTCCGCCGTTGGCTTGCCCCGCGGGCCTCTCCCGCTGGCGCAGGATCAGGCCGGTCATCGACCCGCCCTTACCCGCGAGGACCAGCAGCGCACAGGCGATCGTGAACACGCCCGAAAGCGGGTTGCCCGAGGACGAAACGTACAGCCCCGAAAGCAGAGCGGGCAACCCCGCGACCAGAAGCGCAACACACGCGAGCACCACCCCCGACCGCGCATCCAAGAGCGACAGCCCCGAGTACCCGTCGGCCGACCGCAGCATCGGTAACACCAGCAGCCAGCACAGCGTGCCCAGCACGACCGCCCCCGTCATCATCAAGCGTTGCGTTATCGTCGGCAGCATCGACGGATTCTAACGGCTCAAGAAAGTTAAAGATTTGTGTACGCCTGTTGGTTGGGCGAGGCTCCCGCCGAGCCGCGAATCGCAGCAAGA
>JBGSTE010000429.1:0-4953 GCA_041736655.1 Phycisphaeraceae bacterium
TGGTCCAGGTCGGCGGGGTCGAACCCGGGGCCGGTGACACCGGTCAGCAGGGTGCCGAGGCCGCGGCCGTTGCCGGTGTAGTCAAGACCGTTGGCCAGGTGCTCATACTCGAGGGTGTCGTAACCGTCGCTGACGAAGTCGATTTCCGCGACGTAGTACTCGGTGCGGTTGGCGGAGTCGGCGTTGCTGTGGGCGTTGGCAATGACGATGTCGGGCAGCACGTTGTTAGAGTCCTTCATGACGACGCTGACCGACGGGGTCGCGTTGAAGGCACCGTAGAAGATATAGAGCGAGCCGCTGGTCAGGCCGGAGATGTCGATGGTGGTGACAGCACCGCCGAAGGAGCGGTAGCCACCACCGGGATTGGCATCAGCAACCGCGTTGAACGGGTCCACTGCGGTCGCGATGTCGGCACCCGGGTCGGTCGCGTCCCAGAACTTCAGCTGGTTCTGACCAAAGCCGTCAAACTCCAAGTCCACAGTCGCGTACGAGATGCGGGTCGACTCAAGGCCCTCCAGGGAGACGCCACTAATGTCGTTGTTGGTGCCACCGATCCACTTGTAGGCGACTGCGGGATCCGTAAAGGCCCGCGTGAAGGTGCCGAAGGGAGTGTTCGTGCCGACGATAGTGGACGCGAACGAGCCGATGCCGGGGTTGTTCGGGTTGATCGACACGTGATAAAAGCGTGCTTCACCGCCGAAGTCAGGGTGCTGCTCTGATGCGATCGTGGCTTGGAAATCAAGCGTTAACGAGGGAACCGCCTGAGCGGTACCCGCGATCAGCGCGGTTGTGGTGGCCGCTGCGGCAAGTAGATTTTTGGAGTTAAAAAACATGGGGAGTTTCCTTTGTGATGAAAAATTGAACTACTGAACAATTGAACAGAAGATTGGGATGCCGTCAAGAGTCTTAGCCTTGACGACGACGCTTGGCCATCATCAGCCCGCCCAAGGCGAGCAGGGCCAGTGAGCCGGGCTCGGGAACCGTGCCAGTCAGCAGGGCACCGAACCCACGACCGTTGCCCAGGTAATTGGGATTACCATCGGCCAGCCATTCGAACTCGATTGTGTCATAGCCACCGGCAGTCGTGAAGTCCAGCTCCGCGACGTAGTACTCGGTGCGGTTCGCGGCATCGCCATTGGTGTGGGCATTGGCGATCGTAATGTCCGGAGCGCCACCGTCGGTGTCCTTCAGAACGACACTGAGCGAAGGGGTCGCGTTGAAGGCCCCGTAGAAGATGTAGAGCGAGCCGGTCGCCAAGCCCGAGACATCGACGGTGCCGGAAGCACCGCCGAGCGAGCGATAACCACCGCCGGGGTTGAAGTCGGCAACCACGTTAAAGGGGACCTGCCCGCCGCCACCGGTTGCGATGTCTACACCCGGGTCGGTCGCGTCCCAGAACTTCAACTGATTCTGGCCAAAGCCGTCGAAGACCGTATCCTGAGTCGCATAGACAAGCCGGGTATCTTGGCCACCCGAGAGCGAGGAAGTGAGGATGTTGTTCGTGCCACCAGCCCACCGATAACCGACCACCGGCTCAGTGAAGGGCCGGGTGTACACGATGTCAGGCGTATTCGACCCGGTAATCGTCGAGGCGAACGAACCGATCCCCGGATTGTTCGGGTTCACCGACACATGATAGAAACGCGCTTCACCCGAATAATCAGGATGCTGCTCCGACGCGATGGCGTCCTGGAAGTCCACCACAATGGTGCCTGCGCCGGCCGAGCCTGCCACAAGCGTCAACGCGGATACGGCTGCAATTAAATGACTAGTTCTTTTCATCGTTGCCTCCTCTAAGGGGTTAACGGGGGTTTAAAGGTTCTATTATTAAGCCGACAGAACCTTGTTACTTGAGTGTGAATAATAAACCCATTCCAAACTCAGACCATTACTACTTCAAGGTATTTACGATGCTTTTGTACATAATTACACCATTGAGTTATACGAATCCAATCCTGATATCACCTCAATTCGCTACTCAGTGGCCTGCACTGTAGAGCATGCATCCAGAACTCGAGCCTAACAAACCGCTGGAGGCCATTTGACCTGAAATCCGAGACGCTACCAGTCAATTGAAACTTATGTTTAAAATGATGGAATGGCTGTTGCCTGCAAGTCATGCAACAGACCGGGCACCTCCCTAAAGCAGTTGGCCGAGAAGTGTTAGGCAATCAAGATGCCGGCGTCGGATTTGCCTTTGACCCGCCTGGTCGACCTTGTACGTCGCAGCCAAACCGTGACCAACCTGTCATGGTTGGCCTGTGACAGACCGAAGTGTCGCGGTCCTTGACTTGTGGTTCTTTGGTCGTCGGCCTGAGGATCTATCAAAATGGCTGCATTTCAATCCTGCTTGAGCCCTTCAATCACCTCGCTCAGCTCCAGCACTGATTCGCCGAACTGGCCTGCTCCGGTTTGCAGCGGGATTTCGCGGATGAACTGGCCCTTTGGGTCGTAGAGACGGATGGCGGCTTCGTGCAATTGGCCGGTGGCCTTGCTGCCGTCGGCTCGGGTGAGCTTGAGGAAGACACGGGCCTGGTCTTTGTTCTCTTTGCCCAGCGACTCGTAGAGCGATGTGAGGTCGACGCCGATCTCGATAGGTGCGGGGTTGCCCGGGCCGGCCATGGGCACGTGGCCGGCGTTGGATCGGCCAAAGACGGGCCAGCCGTTGAACGCCTGGGGCGCAACTTCCAGTTCGGGTTCGTTGGCGTCGGTCTTGCTTGCGATGCCCAGGGTCAGACGGAGGTCGGTGCGGTCATCGCAGGCGAGTTTGAGCCGGGCGGTCATGCGTGGGGTGTGTCGCTTGACTTCGATCCGGCCAAGGTAATTGCCGCGTTTCCAGTCGGAGTCGACCATGGCGCTATATAGAAGGAAGATGCGACCGTCGCCGGACCATTTCTCGCCCCAGGAGTTGGCGATGATGTAGGCCCCGCGTTCCCAGTCGGCGAGCGTGACTTCGCCGTCGCCGTTGAGGTCGATGTCGTTGGTGATTTTCCCGTCGCCGTTGAGGTCGTAGCCGACTTGGTCGTCGTAGCCGACGCAGGTCATGTTGTGGCCGCTGCCGGTAGGCCCCCAACGGGTCCAGATTTCCTGTCCAGCGGCGTACTGTCCCTCGGGGATGGTGACGGTGACTTTTTCCATCTCGCCCATTCGGCCGTCGATGGTGAACACCCCGCCCATGACATCGCTGTTGGCATCGGGCTGATTGCGGTCAAAGAACCATCCGCGTGCCTCGTTAAGCTGGTCAACGGTCAAAACCGGCGCAAAGCGGTAGCCTGCGACACGGTTGTTCATCGCGTCGCGCCAGACCGCGTAGCCATCGGGCCAGAGGCCGATGGTGTCTGGCCGGTTTGAGCCATAGGTCTGCATGGTGGGCACGCCGATGTGCCGGGCGACTTCCCAGCCGTGATAGGCCTCTGAGCCGTTGTTCCCAGCCTGGTTCATCATGTTCCACGAGAAGTAGGCGGGGAAGCGTGTCGCGTCCGAGTCGGCGGTGGTTCCGAACGCCACATTCATCTCATACGTGAGGACGGAGGCGACGGAAGCGAACTGGCCGCACGAGCCCCAGCGTTGCTTATAGATCGGCGGGAACTGCGGCCGTGACGAGTTGTCTACCCGAGAAGGCAGGCGGGCGGGGTCGACCGTCCGCTCGCCGACGTCCGGGCCGACCGCGTCCTGCCAGGTGTCGTGGTCCTTACCCAGTGCCGAGGGCTTGGCCCAGTAGGGGTAGGCGGCGTGGGGCAGGGTATTGGTTGTCTCGGCAGCGGACACCGCCGAAGCGCCGGCCAGGCCGACATGGACCGCGAGGAGCAGACAAAGATTTTTAGCGCGCAGTTTCATTGGCAAATCATCCCGTGGGCCGGTGCTTGGCCGATTGATTATAGAAGACTCGACGGGCTTGATGCCTGCACGTTACGGATTGCAAATCCGGGCGGTCTTGGGTCAGCTTGAAAGGCAGGACAATGCAGAGGCCCAGGCCCTGTCGGAAAACCATACGTTCAGGGGGACAGGCATGCCTGCCTGTCAATCGGCGCAGCCGAATCTGCATTCGGATCAGGCCTGCGGCTTGTTGACAGACAGGAATGTCTGTCCCCCTGAGGTTCTCTGATAAAGCCTAGTCCTGCTTGACCAGTCGCAGCTTCTCGTCGATCTGCGTGTGGATCACCAGCCGCTGGCCCTGGAGCGTCTGGACCTGTCCATCGCCGCGCAGGAGCCTGACCGGTTGTCCGGGCCAGGGATTCTCGATCGTGCACGGTCGGCCGCGCTCGCTGTGGATCTCAACATACTGCACCTGCCCACCCTTGAGTTGCGACGACACGAGAAACGCACCCCAGACGCGCAGGCTCCTGAAGGACGCGTCGGTGTCCCTGGGCCAGACCGCAAAGAGGCGCAGCACGCCGGCGTGTCCCATGCACAGCATCTCGTTGATGGTGTTGGGCACGGTGCTGCAGTTCTCTACGCCGTGCGGGTTGCCCTTCATGAAGCCGTTGGTCGCGCATTTCTGCTCGATCAGTTCGCGTAGCTTTTTGAGGATGACGTTGGGGTCGTAGCCCACGCGCACCGCCGCGGGGTAGAAGCTGTTGGTGCCGTTGCTGTCGACCCAGCCGTTGCGGACATCGATGGTGTTGTGAGCGATGGCCAGGACCTCGGCCGGGCTGTCGAGCCCGATCGCCCCGGCCGGATCGATGTGCTGGATCGCCAGCGGGTTGTTCCGCCACCAGGCCGTGCCGCGCTCGGCATAACGGAAGACCTTGACCTTCGGTTTCTCGACTGCGCGGTCTTCTCCGGGCAAGCGCGGCAGGGCCAGCTCCTGATACGTCCAGCCGCTGAGATGATCGAGGATGTGCCGCCACTTCTCATGCCGATCCGCATCAACACCCAGCTCACGGCTCATATCGATCGCCAGCTCCATCGTGTTACGGACCAGGCCCAGCGACACGATCGAGTTGAAATCGT
>JBGSTE010000480.1:0-21021 GCA_041736655.1 Phycisphaeraceae bacterium
GACGCGGTGCTGCCGAGGGTGGACGTGGTGAACATGCTGCGGGTGCAGTTTGAGCGCTTGTCTGGGCCGGCGTTTCCCAGTCAGCGTGAGTACACGACGCTGTACGGTTTGACGCAGGCACGGATGAATCGAGCGAAGGCGGATGTGGTGGTGATGCACCCTGGGCCGATGAACCGCGGGCTGGAGATCGAGTCAGCGGTGGCGGACGGGCCGAACTCGGTGATATTGGATCAGGTGGCCAATGGATTGGCGGTGCGGATGGCGACGCTGTCGCTGGTGTCTGGGCGGTAGGTGTGGCGGGGGTGTTGAGTATTAGATGATTCACTGTTGCTCGACCCCACAGCGTGCCCAAAGCGGCAAGCTGCGGGCTTTTCAGGTTTATCGAAGGTCTCCGATGATTCGCGGCTCGGCGGGAGCCTCGCCCTCCCAAGTTATCAACTTCGCTTGCGTGCATTGAGCTTATTAAATCTTCGACGACCCCGCGTTAAGGTTTGACCTTCGCGAATGATCCTTGATAGAGATGAACCATCACTGCCCTTATTGTCTGCGCCTCGTGCGAAGCGTTGCGACTGCCGCCCTGCTTTCTTTGTTTGCCAGCGCGACGTTGCAGGCCGCCCCGGCTCCATCAATAGCGCCCCTGCAACCACCAGTCCATCGTGACCAGCTCTTTGAGCCCGCCGCCCTGGTGCCTTCGGTCGTCAAGTCTCAGATCGGCGGCATCCGCGCTGACCCACAAGACGACGCCGGCTGGGCCATCACCGGAACACTCACCGCCGACGCCGGCACCATCCGCTTCGCTCCACCTCAAGGCGCATGGGACTTCTCCGCCTACAGCCTGTTCAACATCACCCTCACCAACCACGGCCGGGGCACCATCTGGATCGAGGCCCGCCTTGAAAACGACGGCGCGCTCGACTGGGCCAACAGCTCAATGAGCCAGACCTATCTCCTGCCCGGCGAGACCGGCCGCGTCACCGTCGGCTTTCCGCGCGGCTGGGACAAAGACGACAGCCCCGAAGCCTTCGAGCCCGCCGCGTCCAAGCCCAACGGCTGGCGCTCGCACTGGAAAAGCTTTAACGCGCACAACGTCAAAGCCTGCCGACTCGTCATTCGATCTTCAGACCCGCAGATCAACCTCGGCAACGTCAAGCCTTTCCTCTCCTGGCCCTACGGCATGCAGCACAACCAGGCGCTCAACGCCTTGCCGCACATCGACCGCTTTGGCCAAGCCATCCCCTTTACCTGGCCTACGAAAATTCACGACGAAAAAGACCTGCATCAACAACGCAAGCAGGAAGCCGTCAAACTCAAACCCGACAAGGGACCCACCAGCTTCAACCAGTTCGGCGGATTTGCCGACGGCCCGCAGCGAACCGCCACCGGCTACTTCCGCACCGAGAAAATCAATGGCAAGTGGTGGCTCATCGACCCGGAAGGAAAACTCTTCTGGTCCCACGGCGTGTGCAGCGTCGCCAACCGAGCCGTCACCAACCTCGGCCCCGACCGACGAAGCCTCTTCGAGTACCTCCCCTCGCCCGGCACAGCCGATCACACCCTGGGCATGTCCAAGCGAAAAGACGTGTATTTTTTCGACTTCCTGCGCCTGAACACCGCGCGCAAATACGGCCAAGGCTGGGAAAAAACCATCAACGACCTGACGCACCAACGCATCCGCGCCTGGGGCCTGAATACACTCGGAGCCTGGTCCGAACAATCACTCATGGATGCGCAGCGAACGCCCTACACCGAGATCCTGCACGTCTGGTCCGGGCCGATGAACATCGACAACGCCCCAGACCCCTTTGAGCCTGGCTTTAAAACACGCTACCGCGAGGCCATCGCCAAGCTCGCCGAAACACGCGGGGAAGACCCGTGGATGGTCGGCGTCTTCATCGACAACGAAATCCACTGGCACGTCAATATGATCGAAAAGATCTTCGCGCTCGGTTCCAAACAGCCGGCTTACGCGAAGTTTGTCGAAATCCTCCGGGCACAATACGCAACCATCGACGCGCTGAACACATCATGGCAAACCGACGCGACAAGCTGGGATGCGCTTAAGCCCGGCAAAACCAAGGCCTGGCAGGACGACCGCACCGCGCTCTATGCGCTCTTGGCTGACCACTACTACAGCACCGTAAAAAAGGCGGTGGACGATTTACTGCCCAACCACCTGTACCTCGGCTCGCGCGTGCATACCGCCCCGGCCGTGGTCATTGAACAGATGGCCAGGCACGTCGATGTCTACAGCGCCAACCTCTACGCGCCGCTCGCCGGGTTGGCCGGCCTGCCGGCCACCGCCGACGTGCCGGTGATGGTCTCCGAATTTCACTTTGGCACCATCGACCGCGGCGTCACCGGCATGTCGCTCTGCCCGGTCGGCGATCAAAAAGCCCGCGAGCGAAGCTACGCCGCCTACATCACCGCCGGCCTCATCCACCCCAACGTCGTCGGCGCACACTGGTTCGCATACGCGGATCAAAGTGCCGTCGGCCGACCCAACGAAAATTACCAGATTGGCCTGATCGACATCACCGACACGCCCTACGAAGGCTTTGTCGCAATGTCACACGCGATCGGCGAGCGCATGTACGACATCCGGCTGGACAAGGATGCGCAGTTGCTCGATGAGGTTGGAAAGCTGATCAAGCAGGCGCGCTGATCAATTCAATCATGGCGGATCGTCTGATCAGAACGGGCTGTGCGTCGCCGCCGGTTCTCTTCCCATCTCCGTCGGCAGCGAGATCGTAAACGTCGTGCCCTGCTTGGGCTTACTTTGCACGGTGATTTCCCCGCCGTGCTCTTCGACGATCTTCTTGGTCACGACCAGGCCCAGGCCCGTCCCGCCGTAGCCCTTGGTCGAGTGGAAGGGCTGGAACAGTTCGTTCCGCTGGGCCCGCGTCATGCCGATGCCGTTGTCGGTGACGATGATCTTGATCTCCTGGTCCAGCTCGTCGTATCGGCAGGCGAGCGTCACCGCGCCCGAGCCCGGCTCACAGGCATCCAGCGCGTTCTGCAACAGGTTCAACACCGCCTGGTGCATGCCCGACACCTCGATCGGCACCGGCGGCAGGCCCGGCTCGATGTCCGTGATCAGCGCCACGTTCTTCGCGTCAAACTGGCTCTGCACCAGCGCCGCCAAGTCCTTGAACATCGGCAAGAGCTGCTCCATCGCCAACTCCGGCTGACGCTGCTTACTGAACTGCAACATATTCAACGTCAACTGATAGATCTTCTCCTGGTTGCGGTGCACGATCGCCCAGCCCTTGAGGATCACGTCCAGCGATCGCTTGCGGATGCCCAGCTCCACCACGTCCGATCCGCCCCGCATGCCCTGCAAAATATTCTTGATCGAGTGCGACAGCGACGCCACCGCCGAGCCTACCGCCGCCAGGCGTTCTTCCTGCATCCGCTGCGAGAGCAGGCGCGCGTTGTCCAGCGCCAGCCCCGTCTGCACGCCGATGGCCGCGAGGAGCGAGAGCTGGTCTTCGGTGAAGGTGTAGTTGGCGATTTTCGAGTCGAGCTGGATCACGCCGTAGGTGTTGTCCTTGTGCTTGATAGGCACGCACATCGCCGAGCGGATGCCGTAGGCCTGGATCGAGTCGCCGGAGGTAAAGCGCGTGTCGTTCATCGCGTTGGACGAGAGCACCGCCACGCCGCGGTCCAGCACGTACTGCACGATCGTTCGGCTGATCGTCGCCTTGCGCTTGGGGTCCGGCAGGACATCTTTGTCATCGCGGAAGCGCATCACCACCGGCTTGGGGTCGTCTTCCACATCTTCACACAAAAGCACAAAACCGCGGTCGGCCGCGAAATACTCAAAGACCAGGTCCATCATCTTTTCAAGCATCGTCTGCTTGTCCGTCACCGAGCCGATCAACGCCACGAGGTGATAGATAATCTGCAACTGAAACTCGGCGGCCTGCAACGGCTCGGGCGAGGACATGATCATCGACTCTTCGTTGGCGTCGACGGTGTGCTCGACGTTGACGTCCATGTGGCTGGCGGGCGCCAGGCGCAGCCGGTTGGCCAGCGGGTTGGGCGTGTTTTCGCCGTAGATCAGGAGCGTGTTGCCCGTGCGGACCTGATCGCCGAGCTTGAGTTTGCGTCGCTCGGTAACGCGGACGCCGTTGACGAACGTGCCGTTGGCCGAGGAGAGGTCACGGATGTACCACGTGCCGTCACCCTCGGGCGTCAGCTCGGCATGGCGACGCGAGATCGTCTGGTCGCTGAGCACGATGGCCTCGGAAGATCGGCCGATGAGCTGCGGCTCGGTATCCGGCAGCGCGATCTTCATGCCCTTGTCCGGGCCCTGGATGACGTTTAAGACGAGCACTTAGATTGCTCCGATTCGGTTTCTTGCCACAGATCTCACAGAGGGCACAGATTCAAGACAAACCAGAATTTGCCACAAGGAGGCACAAAAAATCACAAGAATATTCTAGACTTTTGTTTTTTGTACCTTTTTGTGGCGAAACTTGCCTTGCTGCCTTAAATCTGTGCCCTCTGTGAAATCTGTGGCTACTGCCTTACTCCGCAAGCCTTTCTTTCCAAGCCTTGAGCTGGGCCTCGAAGCCGCTGACGCCCGCGTTGCCGGCGGTCTGGTAGCGTTTGACCACGTTCTCCGGCCCAAGCCAGTCGTATACATCTTCGCCGACGATCTCGCCTGTTTTATATTCCTTGCAAACCATGTTGAAATCGGCGACACGCAGTTTCTTGAGGACATGCAGCCCGCGCTCTTCGCACAGGCCCACCAGTCGGCCGACAACCTGGTGGGCGGTGCGGAAGGGCACGCCCTTGGTCACCAGGTACTCGGCCAGCGACGTCGCATCCAGGTAGCCTTTGTCCAGCCCGCGCAGGATGTTGTCTTCATTAAAGCGCGTGGTCTTCACGATCCCCGCCGCCATGTCCAGGCAGTCGCACACCGCGTCGTAGGCGGCGAAGAGGTGTCGCTTATCTTCCTGCAGGTCGCGGTTGTAGCCGATGGTCAGGCCCTTACACATGGTGAGCAAGGCCACGAGCGAGCCGTAGACCAGGCCGGTCTTCCCACGTATCAGTTCGAGCATGTCCGGGTTGCGTTTCTGCGGCATCATCGACGAGCCGGTGGTATAGCGGTCGTCGAGGGTGATGAACGAAAACTCGGTGGTGGCGTAGATGATCCACTGCTCAGCCCAACGCGAGAGCCACATGGAAGTCATCGTTAATGCATAGGCAAAGTCCAATGCAATATCGCGTGATGCTGTGGCATCGATACTACTAGTCGATTGATAGATGAAACCGAGTGATTGCTGAGTATGAGACCGATCTAATGGCAATGAGGAGCCTGCGATCGCTCCGGACCCAAGAGGATGCTCCAAACTCGTATCTGTAACATTAGCCAAACGAAAGCAACAACGATTTAATGCGCTCTTCCACGCATAGAATTCACCTGCTGCGACAATCGGTTGAGCTCGTTGAAGATGTGTATATGAAGGCATCACAATATTGCCAAAGCGATCTGCAAGCGTGACAAACTCTGCTTGTACCTGTTTCGCTTTACTAATGACAACATCAACCGCTTCATTGACCCAAAGCATTAAATCCAGCGCCACCTGATCATTCCGCGATCTTCCCGTGTGCAGTTTGCGTCCCGCGTCGCCGGTCTTTTCGATCAGGGCTGCTTCGACGCACATGTGGACGTCTTCGAGCGCGATCTTCCAGCCCGGCCAGGCGTCGCCCTGGGTGGTGATTTCCTGTTCGATTTCATCGAGGCCCCGGTTGATCTCAGACAGATCTGCCGGGGTGATGAGGCCGACCTTGGCGAGCATGGCGGCGTGGGCCTTGGAGCCGCGGATGTCGTGGGTGTAGAGCCGTTTGTCGTAGTCCAGCGACGAGACAAAGCGGGCGGCCAGCGGGTCTTCCTCGCTGCCCGAGTGCTTGGCGTGTTCCCAGGGCTTGTGTGATGCACTCATACCCAGAGTGTATCCGAGCACGCGCCGTGTGGAGAGTTGGAGCGGGTTACCAAACAAAGCCAAAACAGAAGACGGGGCAACGCCCGGAAACGCCGCCCCGTCGAGTGTTTTTCTGATGCGTGGCAGGATAATCGGCTGCGTGTTCTGATTGTTGGGAAGGAAAGTGCGGTCTTTCCCTATTTTGCGATTCAGAACTCGTTATTCTTTTAGTACGTATGACAGACCGGCGACGCGTGGGTTGCCGACGACAACTTCCGGAGTTGCCATGCTGGCCAAGACGCTCAAGCGGATCATCGACAAGGAATACACCTCGGCCAAGGAGATCAGCGAACTGACGGGGGTCAGTCAGTCGACGGTCTATCGCTGGATCGCCAACCAGTCCCAACCGGACTTCGACTCGATTCGGCTGCTGGTGCGACTGATGCCCGACAGCCGGGCGCAGAAGGCGATCCTCACCGCCTTCACCGCCGGCAGCGACTGGCACGTGACGCACATGAACCTGGAGCTGGACGTCAACCACGACGGCAAGGTCGACGCCGACGACGCGCTGGACGCGAGCTGCCACGCGCTGAAGACCTCCAGCGAGACCCTGCTCTCGATCCGCGAAGCGAGCAAGGGCAAGATGCTCAGCAGCGACGAATCGCTCGAACTGATCTCGCTGTTAAACCACACCGTCCGCCACTGCACGATCACCCAGCGGATCCTGGTGGACATGTCCGAGCAGCGTAAACGACGGAAGCTGAAGCTGGTGAAGTGATTGGAGAGAGTTTGTTATTTGACAGGATTACAGGATCTTCAGGATTGACAGGATTCAATCCAAAGTCCGTTCATTTGATGAGCTTTGCAGTCGTGGCCAAGTTAAAGCTTTAGTTCTGATCCTGTTGATCCTGCAAATCCTGTAATCCTGTCTAAACAGTGCCATTGGTGCTGATCGTCAGCGCGATCGGTTTCGGGTCGCTGGGCTTGGTGCTCTCGATGTGCAGCTTTTGTGCCCGTTGGGTGGACCAGTCTTTGACGTCCAGGTCCGGCGCGGATACACCGTCATGCACCTTGATGAACTTGTAGCCGTTGTCGCGTTGGGCGGGGACGAAGCCGGCGTCGCGGATCAGGCGGCACAAGACCGCTTCGTTGAGGCAATACGTCGTGCCGGCGGCGGAGACGACGTTTTCTTCCATCATGACCGAGCCCATGTCGTTGGCGCCGTAGAAGAGCGCGAGCTCGCCGATGTGCGGGCCCATCGTGACCCAGCTACTGCCGATGGAGTGGATGTTGTCCAGGAACAGCCGGCTGATCGCCTGCATCCGCAGATATTCGGTGGCGCCGGCTTGTCGGACGACCTTGCCGGCGCGGGGGACGGCTAAGCCGCAAGCGGCTTTGTCGTTCGCGTCGACTTTGCCGTCGAGCACCAACTCGGCGAGCACGTCGCCGGGGAAGGGCTCGACTCGGCCTTGACTTCCGGGGGCGCGATCAAAATCCGGCAGGTGTCCCAGCGGCGTGTTCTCGCGTTGGAAGGGCCAGGCGATGAAGGCCATGTATCGGCCGGGCCAATGGTTTTGGATGGCAAGGTCTTGTCGCGATCGGATGCGGTGCATGTGGTCGATGCGATCGGCGACGCCCTCGATGTGGCCGAACATCATGGTGCCCGAGGTCTTCATGCCCAGCTTGTGGGCCATGGCCATGACATCGAGCCACTGGTCGGCCGTTGCCTTGCCCAGGCCGATGCGTCGGCGGACGTGCTCGGCAAAAATCTCGCCACCGCCACCGGGCAGGGAATCCAGACCCGCGTCCATCAATAAACGCATGATCGCTTCGAGCTTGCTCAGCCAGATGTCGCGCGGCAGTTCGTGCGACTTCTTCGGGTCGGTCTTCGGAAAGCCCGGCAGCTCGTACACCGCGACGAACTCCACAAACTCCGGCGGGCTGAAACCATGAATATGAATATGCGGAAACTGAGCCTTGAGTCCCTTGAGCAGATCGATATAAAAATCAACGCCCAGGTGCGGGTGCATACCGCCTTGCAAGAGCACCTGCGTCCCGCCGATGGCGGAGAGCTCGCGGACCTTTTCGTGCAGTTGCTGCTTCGTGAGGACGTAGGCGTCGGCGTCGCCTTCCTTGCGGAAGAAGGCGCAGAAGGTGCAACTGGCGGAGCACACGTTGGTGTAGTTGATGTTGCGGTCGATGATGTAGGTTCGCGGTGCGCCGTCCTGGGCCGAGCCGTGGATGCGGTCGGCCACGGCGCTGGACCACCGGCCCAGGGCGTGGAGCGAGGCTTCCTTATATAGACGCAGGGCGTCGCTGACCGACAGGCGGTGCTGTCCGGCGATCACGGCGTCCAGCTTGAGGTCGCGTTCGAGTTGGGCGTCGGCAGGCTTCATCCGCCACATCATAGGTCGGCGATCCGGGGATTGTCAGCTTGGAGAATTGCGGAAAACTAACCTTGAATCCTTGCAACATGGCTGTACAATCAAACCATGTAGCAGTGTTGATTCCGGTCATTTCCTGCACCTGACGGGGACAGATCATGAAGAAGGATAAGAACGGCTCGGACTTTTTGGTTGCCTGTGCGAACCTGACGCATCGCGGGTTTGCCCTGCCGTGTTTGGCGCTGGCGATGTCGCTCACCACAGCACCTGACACGTTGGCCGAGCCGGCCGACGCAGCGGTGCCCGTTGCATTGCAAGGCGACCAAGCGCCCGCGGAGGAGACCGAGGAGCAGCGTAAGGAGCGGATGAAGCAGATCGCCGAGGAGCGCCGCGCCGCGGCCGAGGCCGAGCGCGACAAGGACCGTGTTGTAGCGGTAGAAGCGTACGAGTCGCTGGCCAAGGCCTATCTCTCCGGTCGGGAGATGGACAAGATCGCGGAGATGGCCAAGGAGATGCGGGCGCACACCCGGCACCTGACCAGCGAGCAGCGTGAGGCGATCAAGCACATGACCGAGATGGCGCCCGTGTACCGCCCGACCTGGTGGAAGGGCACGAAGAAGCAGGAGAAGAACAGCTTCGAGGCTCAGATCTGGGGCCGAAAGTTCTGGGCCAACTACGTGCCGACGCGTGAGCTGGGCCTGCAGGCGGTGTTCCCGCAGGAAGAGTTCAACCAGAAGACCGGCGAGTTCGAGGTCGTCGACCTGATCGTGCTGGTGACGTGGAAGCCCTTGATGGTGGACAGCCCCGACGCGGCCCAGGGCCGGCTGGCGCGGGAGCACGGCTACTCGCTCGGCGACATCGCGGAACTGATCATCTGGCACGAGCTTGGCCACAACTACATCACCGAAAACATCTCGACCAAGGACAACATCGAGCTCTACGAAAAATACGACAGGCTCTACGCGACGCTGCACGAGTACTTCGCGGACATGAGCGCGATCTACCACTGCACGCCCAAGGGCCGACGCATCGCCCTGCAGTTCCGCCTCGACGGGCTGGACTACTACATGCCCGAGCAGGAGCACTGCCGGGCGTCGCACGGCATCGGGTCGATCGTCATCGCCGACATGCTCGAGAACCCCGACGCCTGGCCCAGCGTCCGCTTCCCGCCCAAGGTCCCCGCGAAGCAGACCGAGGTCAACACGATCATCTACATCTACGAGAACCTCTCGCCGCAGTGGACGGTCGAGGAAGACATGCGGTTGCAGATGCTCGCCAAGGACTACATCATGAAGCAGGGCGAAAAAACCTTCAAAAGTAAGGGCGAGATCGCCCTGCCCAACAAGCTCAAGTACAACCTGATGATCACCGAGGACCGCGAGAACCAGATCCAGCGGGACAACTGGGTCACGGGCAAGCTCGACGAGTTGATCAAGTCCGGCCGGGCCGACAAACTCGCCGCCGGCGAAGAGTACAACCCACCCGAGCGCTCGCACACCCGTCGGCCGAACTTCGTCCTCCGCCGATTCGACGAGAACGGCAAGCTCATCGGCGGCGAACACGACGATGACGCCAAGCGCCTCGAAGTGCCCTGGGAACAGTAAGCCGATTCACGACAGACAACCCCGCCAACACAACAGCCCGCGCTCGATACGCGGGCTTTTTGTTTTAGAGCCATCAACAGAATGTAAGGTGGGGCGGGCATCTTGCCCGCCATCGTGTCGCAGCTACGAGAAGACTCTCCAACACGCCTCTAGCCTGGTGGCGGGCTGGAAGCCCGCCCCACCATTTTGTCCAGGCGCTCTCAAACCTCTTCGATCTGCTTGGTCTTCTCGGCGATGAGCTTGTCGACCTCGGCCTCGTGCTTCTTGAGTAAGTCCTGCACCGCGTCCTTGGCCGACTTGATCTGGTCTTCGCTCAGGCCCAGGGCCTTGTTCTTCTCGGCCTGGTCGATGTGCTTGTTCGCGTCCCGTCGGCTGTTGCGGATCGCGACCTTCGCCTGCTCGCCCATCGCCTTGCACGAAGAGATCAGGTCCTTTCGCCGGTCGCCCGACAACGCGGGGATCGAGATGCGAAGCGACTTGCCATCGGACATCGGGTTCAGGCCCAGGCCCGCCTTCTCGATGCCCTTGATGATGTCGTTGATCGTGCCGGGGTCGAAAGGCTTGACCAGGAGCTGCGTCGGCTCGGGCGCCTGCACCATCGCCAGCGACCGCAGCTCGCTCTCGCTGCCGTAGGCCTCGACCTTGACGAACTCGATGAGCGAGGGCGTGGCCCGGCCGGTGCGGACACCTTTGAGTTCGCTCTTGAGGTAGTCCAACGCCTTGATCATCTGGGCGGTGGCTTCTTTCTGGATTTTGCTCAGGTCCATGGGTTGTCTCGCTTTCGGGGCGGTGAAGACCGGCATGATACGTCAGCCCCGCAGCGGCCGCGAGCGGGACGATGGATTGTTGCCTGTTCGGTTCTAACGCCAAGACGCCAAGTGACCAAGACGCCAAGATAGAGCATTACCGAGTTGAATGAGTGACATCTGTCACAACGCCATTTTCAAATTGAAGTGAGCTCCCACGCAAACCGTGATAATAAACCCAGCTTACGTGCCCATCATCTTCCTCCGAATCAACTATCCAATCAGGCTCACCAAAACGAGATCTTACTTCGTCTTCAGTGTGGCCGATCACTTCATGGCTGTCGATGTAAGAGCCAAGCACGAAGTAGCGATATGAAAGAGCCAAACCAAGAACAATCAAGATCAAGATGCAAATTTTACGTATGTATTTCATCGACTTTTAAGCCTTGGCGTCTTGGCGTTTTGGCGTTTTGGCGTTTTGGCGTTTTGGCGTTTTGGCGTTCAAATCGTGACGAGAAAACTTCACCCCACGCTCACCCGCGTCCCGTGCTGCACGCCCGCCACCACTTCCGCGATGTGGCCCGGCGTCTTCATATCAAACACGATGATCGGGATCTGCCGCTCTCGGCACATCGCAAACGCGGTCAGGTCCATCACCGCGAGCTGCTTGTTGATCGCCTCATCAAACGTGAGCGTCTTGTATCGAACGGCGTCGGGAAATTTCTTGGGGTCCTTGTCGTAGATGCCGTCGACCTTGGTGGCCTTGAGCACCGCGTCGGCGCCGATCTCCGCCGCACGCAGGGCCGCGGCGCTGTCGGTGGTGAAGAACGGGTTGCCCGTGCCACCGACGAAGATGACCACGCGTCCTTTTTCAAGATGCCGGATCGCCCGGCCGCGGATGTAGTTCTCCGCCACGCTGCTGATCGCCAGCGCGCTCATCACCCGGGCCGGCTGGCCGAGCTCTTCGAGCGCTTCCTTGAGCGCCAGCCCGTTGATCGCGGTGCCGAGCATCCCCATGTAGTCCGCGACCGCCTGGTTGAAGTGGCCCGACTGCGCGAGCTTGGCCCCGCGGATGATGTTGCCCCCGCCGACGACCACCGCCAGTTGCGTGCCCTGCCGGGCGGCGACGACGATCTCCTTGGCGATCAGCTCGAGGTCGGCCGGGTCGATCCCCAGGTTCCCGGGCGCACAGAACGCCTCGCCCGAGAGCTTGAGCAGCACACGCTTGTAGTGGGGTTTGTCCTTGGCCATCGGGTCTCCTCGTGATTCGCGGGGATTCTACAGCAATCGCGGGCATCAAGCCGTAGGTCGTGGATTTAAGATCGAAGATTTGCGATTTAAGATTGCATTCCCCCACTCAATCTTCGATCTTCAATCTTCAATCAAAAATGCCTTCTCGCCGTTATACTGGCCCGTCCGATTTGAACCAGGAGGCCTCATGTCCGATACCAGCAACATCGAGTCGACCCTCACCGAAGATCGACACTTCCCGCCCTCGCCCGACTTCGCCGCGCAGGCCCACATCAAGTCCACCGCTCAGTACGAGAAGCTGCACCGAAAGTCCATCGAAGACCCTGAAGCCTTCTGGAACGAGGAAGCCTCCAACCAGTTCTGGTTCGAGCCCTGGACCAAGGTCCTGGACTGGCAGGCCCCGGACGCGAAGTGGTTCGTCGGCGGCAAGACCAACCTCTGCTACAACTGCGTCGATCGCCAAGTCTCCGAGGGCCACGGCGAACTCGTCGCCATCATCTGGGAAGCCGAGGCCCTGGACGCCGATGGCAAGCCCGTCGTCGTCAAACTCACCTACTTCGACCTGATGATCCAGACCGCCAAGTTCGCCAACGTCCTCCGCTCGCGTGGCGTTAAGCAGGGCGACGTCGTCACCATCTATATGGGCATGGTCCCCGAACTGGCCATCGCTGTGCTCGCCTGCGCACGCATCGGCGCGGTCCACTCGGTCATCTTCGGCGGGTTCTCCTCCCAGGCCATCAAGGACCGCGTCGAGGACGGCAAGTCGCACATCATCGTCACCTGCGACGGCTCGTACCGCCGAGGGTCCGTCGTCCCGCTCAAGGACAACGTCGACGAAGCGTGCAGCAAGACCGACCTCGTCGATACCGTCATCGTCTTTCAACGCACCGGCAACGATATCAACTGGGTCCACGGCCGAGACGTCTGGTGGCACGACGCGATGTGCTCCGCCTCGGACCACTGCCCCTGCGAACAGATGGACTCCGAAGACCTCGCCTTTATCCTCTATACCTCCGGCTCCACCGGCAAGCCCAAGGGCATCATGCACACCACCGGCGGATACATGGTCTATACCGCCATGACCGCACGCCTGGCCTTCGACCTCAAGCAAGGCGATCCCGATGAAGTCTACTGGTGTACCGCCGACCTCGGCTGGATCACCGGGCACTCCTATATCCTCTACGGCATCCTGCCCAACCGCGTGCCCACACTCATGTACGAAGGCGCGCCGAACTTCCCCGCGCCCAACCGCTTCTGGGACATCATCCAGCGGCACAAGGTCACCAAGTTCTATACCGCACCCACCGCGATCCGCGCGTTCATGAAGTGGGCCGACGACCCACGCAACGACCCACGCAAGCATGATCTTTCTTCTTTGAAAGTGCTCGGCACCGTCGGCGAGCCGATCAACCCCGAAGCGTGGATGTGGTACCACTCCGTCATCGGCAGTGAACAATGCCCCATCGTCGATACCTGGTGGCAGACCGAAACCGGCGGCCACATGCTCACCCCGCTTCCGGGCGTCACCACCACCACCCCCGGCAGTTGTTGCAAGCCGATGCTCGGGGTTGATGCTGCGGTGGTGAATAACGACGGCCAGGAAGTCGGCACCAACGAGGGCGGCATCCTCGTCATCCGTAAGCCCTGGCCCGGCATGCTCCGCGGGATCTATGGCGACCGGCAGCGCTACATCGACACGTACTGGTCTAAATTCCCTTTAGATAAAGGCTATTACGTCCCCGCCGACGGCGCACGCGTTGATCCCAACGGCAACTTCTGGATCATGGGCCGCATCGACGACGTCATCGTCGTCGCCGGCCACAACATCGGCACGATGGAAGTTGAGTCCACCTTAGTCGCTGAGGGCAGCGTCGCCGAGGCCGCGGTCGTCGGCTACCCGCACGAAGTCAAGGGCAACGCCATCGCCGCCTTCGTCATCCCCAAGGGCCCGCTCCCGACCGGCGAAGCCGCCGCCGCGATGCGTAAAAAACTGCTGGACTACTGCGCCAAAGAGATGGGCGCGATCTGCAAACCCGACCTCATCCGCTTCACCGACGCGTTGCCCAAAACCCGCAGCGGCAAGATCATGCGGCGACTCTTACGCGACATCGCGGCCGGCAAAGAGATCACCCAGGACGTGACCACACTGGAAGATCGGTCGATCGTGGAGAAGTTGCAGGCGAGTGAGTGAGAGCAAAGGGTCTATGAAGCATTGAAGTCAAACACGATTGTTTGACTCACAAACATATAGTTTTCGAGGGATAGTATGATGTTTACTCATGTAAAATGCTTGACGGTAGGACATCTGATTGCTATCGTCTGCTTCACGGTTGGCTGCCAATCAAACCCTATGAACCCAGTATTTAGATTGGAGAAGAGCTATTGGTTTGATCAAGACCGCGGTGTCTATCAAGAATTCGATCTCGAAGGAAAAGACATTCTAGGCAGACGGTTTTTTGACAAACAGGACCTTTACTTGGGTAGTCAGGAGTTCACTCGCAAGAGTGACGGTAAGCGATATGGCGTGGCATATCATGCCGACCTAACATGGGAAGCGTTGCAGATCAACATTAGAGGAGAGTCGATTTGGATCATCAGTCATCTTGAATCTGAGTTACGCCTCATCCCTTACCGAATCAATGATAAAGGCCGGCAAGTCTACAGTGGGTCAGTAGGCGTACGAATCAGTTTAGAAGGTGATACGAACTCAAGCGATTCGGATCGTCCCGGACACTCCTAGTATCGATGGCTGCATACTTATGTTTCCCAGCATGACCAACCTGTCTTCTATGTAGATTACATTCGTTCGACACGCGAGGGACTTGCTGGGATTGAGAACTACACCGGGGTCGAGTTCCGACAACCTCCATTATTTAGCGACCGACCTAACACTCTTAGTGGCGGACTCAGGTATGACTTGGCAAAAGACATCGTTGAAATGGGCTTTATTATTGAAGCAAGCGCTGAGGGAGAAGTATCGATCTACCCCACTGAGCCATTTGACCCATGGGATGAGCAAGACCAGTCCAATTATATATTTACGCCAGGTGAGGACGTAACAGTCAAAGAGGTTGGATAGCCGCCGAGCAACGCCCGGCGGATGGCCGTGGCATGCTGCAGGCTTCCCATGGAGCGAACTATTTATCACCAAGTCTGTGGGGTAGCTTCCCCACGCCACGGCGGGTGGCCGGGGTGGAGGCTTTGCGACCCCCCGGACCAAATGTTCTTGAACACATCAATACCCACTCCTTCCGGCGGCTCGCGGACTCGACCCCGGACACCTGCCGGGCTGAAGCCAGGCCTACAAAAAAGCGCCCCGGCGTCGGATCACTCCGGATTTTTCGCTTCGTGATCCCGGATGGGTGTGGCGGGTTGGTCGGGTGTGGGTGTGGGGTGGTATCGGCCTGAGCGCAGGTGTGGGGGGCCGTGCAGGGCTTCTTCGTTGGCGCGGCGGGCGGCTTGGAGGGCGATGGCCAGTTCGCTTGGGTTGTCAGGTTGTTTCGCTTTTTGTAACAAGCCGAAGTCCTTGTTCGCTGGTTTGCCATTGATACCACGCGTCTACGATCGGCCGATAGGTTTTGCTAAAGAGTTGCAGGCCGCGCTCGTAGCGCCTGCGGATATCGGGTTCGGGGATGCTGTGGCCACCATGTTTCACACGCTGGGCGACACGCTCGACCGCAAAATCAGCGGAGGGCACCTCGATAAAGTGTAACCTCATCGCGGATTGACCTGGTGTCTTTGCGTCTTGGCGCGGGATCCATTGCCTTTCAAACATCGCTGCACCAACCAGACAGGCAGGAATGCCTGTCCTACTTGCCGGTGGTCGGCGGGTGGCCGGGGTGGTGCCTTGGCGAAGAACCCGGAACAGACTACCTGGAACACATCAACACCCCCTCGTTCCCGGGTGCTCGCGAACTCGCCCGGGGGAGCCGACGTAGCAATAGCGCGGCCATCGCACGCGACGCGTTTTCTCGCACAAAACTGGGGGGATCGTCCCATAGATTGCCCTGATCCCTTGTCTGCCCTAAGCTTCGCTCAATAGCCCCTCGTCGGCGTCGTCAGATCGCTCAAATGGAAAATGTTTTGATGCCGGATGGTTCCAACGCACAACCCGTCATGTCGATCATTCTGCCCACGCTCAATGAGCAGGATAATGTTCAGCCGTTGATCGAAGAGATCGAGCAGAAGGTACACGGGCAGGGCGTAGATGCGGAAGTGATCTTCGTGGACGACGGCTCAACGGATGAGACGGTGCCACGCATCCTGGCGATGGCGGCGACTCGGCCTTGGCTGCGGGTCGTGAGACACTAGACCCGCGGAGGCCCATCCGCAGCGATGTGGACCGGCTTCCGACAGGCGAATGGTGCCCACCTCGCCACGCTCGACGCCGATCGGCAGAATGACCCCGGTGACCTGGTCAAGATGCTCGCCCTGATCCAGAGTGGACAGGCGGACATGGTGCAGGGCGATCGCAGCGCCCATCGAAGAGACAACTGGATTCGACGCAAGTCGAGCTGGGTCGGCCGAAAGACGCGGGGCTTACTCCTGAGCGATCCGGTGCGTGATACCGCCTGCGCCGCCCGGCTGATGAAGCGTGAGTTGGGGCTCCAGTTGCCGCTGCATTTTCGTGGGATGCATCGTTTTACTGCGGCCTATCTGAGCATGCTGGGCGCGAAGGTTGCCCAGATGCCGGTGAACCATCGCCCACGCGTTGCGGGTAAGGCAAAATTCGGCGTGTGGAACCGTGCGATCCCCGGCCTGCGTGATTGCCTGAGCGTGCGATGGATGAAGCAGCGGTACTGCGTTCCAGCTCTCCTGCCTGATCCGATAGCCAGCGCGACGGCCCCGCCGCCCGCTGCCGAAGCGATCGACGCTTCATACGCTGCAACGAAGAATCAGGGCATGTGAACAGCCCACCTGCTCGGCAGACTGCGGACCCGGTTGCCCATTTCATATTCCTGGCCCGATTATGCGTTCAGGGGGCTTGCGGGTCGGGGGTGTTTTGGCGGGCGCGGAGATGATAGATTCGTCCGCTGTCGAGTGTCACGATCTCGTAGTCGTATTGTTTAAGTAGTTCGTGAACGGCGTCGCGCATGGCCGGCGTGGCGGGTCGGCGGGTCCGGGCTGTTTCAATGTCCAGTTCGTCGCGGTACTCGATGATGAGTAGTTCATCGGCGCCTTCGTGGGGCAGGGGCGACATGGGTTGTCCGATGACAGCGGACTCGACTCCGAACTTTTCGATATCGCGGTTGGATTCGAGGCCGTAGGCGCCGGCGAGCATATGGACGTTGACATCCAGATAGTTTTCGATCTGGAATTTGATCCGGGAGTGCTGGAGGACGTAGACCATGTCGACGTCGGGTGCGTGATCGCGGATGTAGTAGACCAGGTCCATTTCGTAGAGGGGTGCGGGTTCTTTGAGTTCTTTGGCCAGGCCGAAGGCGGCGGCGAGGATGACCACCGCGCAGGCCAGCGGTCGAGCCCAGGCCCAGCGTGGCCTGACGGGGATGGCGGTGAGTGCGACGGCCAGGGCGATAGCCTGGCAGAAGACGGTGATGGTGTAGTAGCGTTCGACCTGCATCGTATTGGCGTTGAGGAAGACAAGGCTGAACAGGCCACAGAGCAGGGGGAAGAACCACATGAGCCCCAGGAGTACACCGAATCGCCGGATGCGGGAGATGCCAAAGACGATGACGATGAGGTTCACGAGCCAGACAAGGCTGGCGGCGGGCAGCGCCCACCAGGTCTGTTCATGAGCGAGCCCGAGGAGGTTCATGTTGTAGGAGAAATCGAGGATGCCAGCGGGCCACTCGATGAATTCGCCGGGCTTGAGCCAGCCCAGGCGGTCTGAGACGGGGTACTTGGACTTGGAGTAGAGGAACCAGGGGGTATAGGTGATCACTGCGGTGATCATGGCGGTAAACAGTCGCCAGCGGCCCGGTCCCGTGAAGAGGACGCCCAGGGCCATGATGCCGACGGCCGGGATGGCCGCGTTATAGGAAAAAAGGGCACAAAAGGCGGTGAGACCGACGAGGATCAGCCGGCGCAGGCTCGGCTTATCGCCTGCGGAGACGATGAGGTAGAGGCAGGCCATGGAAAACAGCGCCAGGAATGACGCCGGTCGGATGTTGTGGCAAATCCACATGAACGACCCGGTGAGCATGAGCAGCGTCACCGCGAGCATGGCGGCGTAACGTCCGGCGATCACCCGCACCGCGGCGTACATGAACCCCAGCGCAGCGAAGCTGGCCAGTTGCGGCAGCAGCCGAAGGACGAACACGCTCTCGGAGCCGAAGGCCCTGACACCAAGCCAGGCGAAGAAGTAGAAAAACGGCTGATGCCCGTGCTTGAGCCTGTCCTGCACGAGCACAGGGATCGACTGGCGAATGGCGTAGAGCGTGCGGTACTCGCCGTCCTGCAGGGGGATGCGATCGATCGCCCAGAAGTAAAGGACCACCAGCGGCAGCCAAAGCACGACCGCCAGCAGCAGGTCCCAGCGTCGTGTACTGCTTTTGAGATCAGAAGACACCGAGTTACTCATGGTCGTTCCACAACACTGCTTGTTGGTCAGGCGTGTGGATTATATCGGGTCGATTTCAGATTCAGTGTACTTCCGCTGTTGCGCGACTTGACACGCGCGTCGACCCGCCAGAAACGCGCGAAACGGGTGTAACTCGAAGCTGACGCAAGGCCCATCGTTATCCGCACGGGCGTGATAAAAACCTTGTCCTTGATCGCGTACAATCCCGCCCATGGCTGACGAACCCAACAAAATCATCTACACGATGATGAACGTGACCAAGGAGCACGACCGCAAGGTCGTCCTCAAGGACATCAACCTCTCGTATTTTTACGGCGCCAAGATCGGCGTGCTGGGCCTCAACGGCGCGGGCAAGAGCTCGCTCCTGCGGATCCTCTCCGGGCAAGACACGCAGTTCGAGGGCAAGACCGTCCTCCTGCCGGGCTACACCGTGGGCTTCCTCGAACAGGAGCCCAGGCTCGACCCGAACCTCACCGTCAAGCAGGCGGTCATGCAAGCCGCCCAAGACGTCTACGACCTCCTCAAAGAGTTTGACGACATCAACGCCAAGTTCGGCGAAGAGATGACCGACGCGCAGATGGATAAGCTCCTGGCCCGGCAGTCGGCGGTGCAGGAAAAGCTCGACCACATCGGCGCGTGGGATATCGACAGCCGGCTTGAACAGGCGATGGATGCGCTCCGCTGCCCGCCCGAAGACGCGATCATCGGCCCACTCTCGGGCGGCGAAAAACGCCGCGTAGCGCTGTGCCAGTTGCTGTTGCGGAACCCGGATGTGCTGTTGCTCGACGAGCCGACGAACCACCTGGACGCGGACTCGGTGGGCTGGCTCGAACGGCACCTGCACCAGTACGCGGGCACGGTCATCGCGGTGACGCACGACCGGTATTTCCTGGACAACGTCGCCGGCTGGATCCTCGAACTGGACCGCGGCCGGGGCATCCCGTGGCAGGGCAACTACTCGTCCTGGCTTGAACAGAAAGATAAACGCCTGGCTTCGGAAGCCAAGCAGGACGAGCAGCTCCGCAAGCACCTGCAGCACGAGCTCGAGTGGATCCGCAAGAGCCCCGCCGGCCGGCAGGCCAAGAACAAGGCCCGCGTTGCACGCTACGAAGACCTCTACGAACAGCAGCAGGAAAAACAATCCGCCGAGATCGATATCTATATCCCGCCCGGGCCTCGGTTGGGCAACCTCGTCATCAAGGCCAAGGGCGTCAGCAAGGCCTACGGCGATCGGCTGCTCTTTGAAGATATGAACTTCGAACTGCCCGCAGGCGGCATCGTCGGCGTCATCGGCCCCAACGGCGCAGGCAAGACCACCCTCTTCCGCATGATCACCGGCGAAGAACAGCCCGACACCGGCTCCGTCACCGTCGGCGAAACCGTCAAGCTCGCCTACGTCGAACAGTCCCGCGAAACACTCGACGACAACCAGAGCGTCTGGGAATCCATCTCCGGCGGCAAAGAGGAAATCACCCTGGGCAAAATGAAGATGCACTCGCGGGCCTACGTCGCGCGGTTCTCCTTCCTCGGCACCGACCAGCAGCAAAAAGTCGGCACGCTCTCCGGCGGACAACGCAACCGCGTCCACCTCGCCCGCATGCTCAAGGAAGAGTTCAACGTCCTCCTCCTGGACGAACCGACCAACGACCTGGACGTCAAGACCATCCGCGCGCTCGAAGAGGCGCTGGAAAACTTCGCCGGCTGCGCCGTCATCATCAGCCACGACCGCTGGTTCCTGGACCGCATGGCCACGCATATCCTTGCGTTTGAAGGCGATTCGACCGTCCGCTTCTTCGAAGGCAACTACCAGGCCTACGAAGCAGACCGCAAGGCCAAGCTCGGCCTGGACGCCGACCAACCTCACCGCATCAAGTACCGCAAGCTCACGCGAGGGTGATGTACAAACTGCGATGTGCGATGTGCGATGTGCGATTAATTGTTAGCCGTCGCCTGCAAGGCGACGCGCGAACCACGAAAGACTCCAATCATGCAGCAAAACAACAAAATCCTCGGCCACGGCCGGCTGCACCATGTCGCGGTCCGCACGCATGACCTCGCCAAGTCCGTCGCCTTCTATACCGACGTGCTGGGCATGAACGTCGTCACCGCGTTTACGCCCGATACCCGCAGCTTCGTACACCTGGACACCGGCGACGGGTCGCTGCTCGAACTGATGCAGGACGACAAGCCCATCGAGCCCGCGGCCGAGCGAAGCGTGCACTGGCACCTTTGCTTTGGCACCACGCGGATCGAAGAAGCGATGGCCCGCGTCGCGGCGGCGGGTATGAAAGTCACCGTGCCGGTCAAGTCCGTAACGCTGATGAATACAGCCGTGAATCCGCCCAAGCCCCTGCCGGTAAAGGTCGCGTTCTTCATCGGCCCCTCAGGCGAACTGGTCGAGCTGTTTCAGAACGAGCCCGCCTAAAGCTACATCGTTAGAGCGGTTTTGGTGTAGCGGGCTTCAAACTCCTCCCCCTCCGAGGGGGAGGTTGGGAGGAGGTGCCAACAAACCTGTGCTGGCGAAAATGGAGAGAAATTCGACACCCTCCCCCAGCCCCTCCCTCA